>NZ_LIRG01000570.1 GCF_001419695.1 Streptomyces prasinopilosus | reverse complement strand
GAGCGGCACGCCCCCGGCGAGCCCCTACCAGAGCTACGTCTACGCCTACCCGCACAAGACCGCCTACCGGCGGCTCCCCGAACGCCCGCTCCTGCGCGACCTGTGGGCCGGCGAACCCAAGGACGCCCTCTCCCTCTACCTCCACGTCCCGTTCTGCGAGGTCCGCTGCGGCTTCTGCAACCTCTTCACCCGCATCGGCGCCCCGGACGGCCTCACCGGCGCCTACCTGGACGCCCTGGACCGGCAGGCGGGTGCCGTGCGGGAGGCCCTGGGCGAGCAGGACGGCGTGCGCTTCGCCACGGCGGCCTTCGGCGGGGGCACCCCCACCTTCCTCACCGCCGCCGAACTCGAGCGCCTCTGCGACATCGCCGAGCACCGCATGGGCGCCGACCTGCGCGCCGTCCCCCTGTCCGTGGAGGCCTCACCGGCCACGGCCACCGCCGACCGGCTGGAGGTCCTCGCCGCACGCGGTGCCACCCGCCTCAGCCTCGGCGTCCAGAGCTTCGACGACACCGAGGCCCGCGCCGCCGTACGGCCGCAGCGCCGCGCCGACGTCGAGGCGGCCCTCGGCCGCGTCCGCGACGCCCGGATCCCCGTCCTCAACATCGACCTGATCTACGGCATCGACGGCCAGACCGAGCGGACCTGGCTGCGCTCCCTGGACGCCGCCCTGGCCTGGCGCCCCGAGGAGCTCTACCTCTACCCGCTCTACATACGCCCCCTGACCGGCCTCGGCCGCCGTGTGCCGGACACCGACCCGGCCTGGGACGAGCAGCGGCTGCGCCTGTACCGGCTGGGCCGCGACCACCTCCTCGCCCGCGGCTACACCCAGCAGTCCATGCGCATGTTCCGCCGGGCCGACGCCCCGCCGCAGGGCGCCGACGACTACGCCTGCCAGACCGACGGCATGATCGGCCTCGGCTGCGGCGCCCGCTCGTACACCGCGGGCCTGCACTATTCCTTCGACTACGCCGTCGGCATGCACGAGATCCGCGGCATCATCGACGACTACGTCTCCCGCCCGGCCGCCGACTTCGCCCACGCCGAGTACGGCAGGGCCGTCGACACCGGCGAGGCCCGCCGCCGGCACCTCATCCAGTCACTGCTCCAGGCGGACGGCTTCGACACCGCCGGCTACCGGGCCCGGTTCGGCAGCACGCCCCAGGACGACTTCGGCACCGAACTGTCCCGGTTCGCCGAGCGCGGCTGGCTGGCGGACGACGGCGCGCACGCCCCGTCGCTGCGGCTGACCCCGGAGGGGCTCGCCCACTCCGACGCCATCGGCCCGGAGCTGTTCTCCCCGGCCGTCCGGGCCGCCATGGCCGCCTACGAGCGGAAGTGAGGACCGCCCCGTGAACCGCCCCGCGAACCCTCCTGTGACCGGTCCCGTGCCCGGCTCCCCGGCCGGCCCCATGGACCTGACCGTGCTCTACCGGGGCCCGCTCGCCTCGTGCGACTACGACTGCCCGTACTGCCCCTTCGCCAAGCGCCGCGACAGCCGGGAGCAGCTGCGGGCCGACCGCGCCGCCCTGGAGCGGTTCACCCACTGGGCCACCGAGCAGACCGGCGACCGCCTCTCCCTCCTCTTCACCCCCTGGGGGGAGGCCCTGGTCCGCTCCTGGTACCGGCGCGCCCTGACGGAACTCTCCCACCGGCCGCACGTCCGGCGGGTCGCCGTCCAGACCAACCTCAGCTGCCGCACCGACTGGCTCGCCGGCGCCGACCTCGACACCCTCGCCCTGTGGTGCACCTACCATCCGGGGCAGACCCCGTACGACCGCTTCTCGGCCAAGTGCCGTGAACTGGCCCGCCTCGGCGTCCGGTTCAGCGTCGGCATCGTCGGCCTGCCCGAGCACCTGGAAGCGGCCCGGCGGCTGCGCGCGGAACTGCCGGACCAGGTGTACCTGTGGGTCAACGCCGCGGAGGGCCACGCCTACGACGACGCGGAGGCCGAGGTGTGGACCGCGCTGGACCCGCTCTTCCCCTACAGCCGCCGCCCCCACGCCAGCGCGGGCGCGCCCTGCCGCACCGGGGAGTCCGTGATCTCCGTCGACGGGGAGGGCACGGTCCGCCGCTGCCACTTCGTCCCCGAGGAGCTGGGCAACCTCTACGACGGCAGCTACCGGGCCGCCCTGCGGCCGCGGGCCTGCCCCCTCGCCCGGTGCGACTGCCACATCGGTTATGTCCACCTGGAGACACTGCCGCTGTACGACGTGTTCGCGGGCGGTGTCCTGGAACGCATCCCGGTGCCGTCCGCGCGGCGGGACTTCCGCGAAGGGGCGGGTTTGCCGAGGAGTTGAGCGGCAATTCGGTGTCCATGAGCGAACAGAACAAGAGCGCGAATCAGAAGAGCACCTCCACCCGGACCGCCGCGTCCAAGGCCCGCAACGCCACGGAGAAGGCGACCGCTCCCGCGGAGCGCGCCGCCGGCGGCGCCGCCGCCAAGGCGGGTGACGCGGCGTCGGCGGCCAAGTCGGGCGCCGAGCGCGCGGCCGGAGTGGCGAACGGTGCCGTGCAGAGCGCGGCCAAGGGCGTCGAGGCGAGCCGCAAGGCGATCGTCGCCACCTCGGGCCAGGTCGCCGCGACCGCGGTGACCGCCTGGACGGTCCTCACCAACCGCAAGCTCGTCGCCGCCGGCGTCGGGGCGGGCCTGACCGTGCTGAGCGCCGCGTCCTACGCGGTGGGACGCCGCGCGGAACGCCACAGCCACGGTCCTCTCACGCGGATGACCGGCGGACGCATCTGACCTGGGGCCGGGGTCCGGGGCCGGGCGGCTCCACTCGCGCGACGCGGCCTCGACGAGGAAGGATGTGTCCGCAAGCGCAGAATCAATCCCTGCCAAGGAGTGGGCACATGCAGCACGAGCGAGCGGGCGGCCCGGCCCGCCCCGAGGATCTCGTCGACGTCGCTCGGCTGGTCACGGCGTACTACGCGGTGCACCCGGACCCCCAGGACGCGGGACAGCGTGTCGCGTTCGGGACGTCGGGGCACCGGGGATCGTCCCTGGCGGGCGCGTTCAACGAGGACCACATCGCCGCGACCAGCCAGGCCATCTGCGAGTACCGCGCCGGCCGGGGCACCGACGGACCGCTCTTCCTGGGCGCCGACACCCACGCGCTGTCCGAGCCCGCGCGGGTCACCGCCCTGGAGGTGTTCGCGGCCAACGGGGTCACGGTGCTCATCGACAGCGCCGACGGCTACACGCCGACCCCCGCGGTCTCGCACGCGATCCTCACCCACAACCGGGGCCGCACCGCCGGCCTCGCGGACGGCGTCGTCGTCACCCCGTCCCACAACCCGCCCGCCGACGGCGGCTTCAAGTACAACCCGCCCAGCGGCGGCCCCGCGGGCTCGGAGGCGACCGGCTGGATCCAGGACCGGGCCAACGCCCTCATCCGGGGCGGCCTCAAGGACGTCCGGCGCATCCCCTACGCCCGCGCCCTCGCCGCCCCCGGCACCGGCCGCCACGACTTCCTCGGCACCTACGTCGCCGACCTGCCGAGCGTGCTGGACCTGGAGGCGATCCGCGCGGCGGGCGTCCGCATCGGGGCCGACCCGCTGGGCGGGGCCTCCGTCGCCTACTGGGGCCGGATCGCCGAACAGCACGGGATCGACCTCACGGTGGTCAACCCCCTCACCGATCCCACCTGGCGGTTCATGACCCTGGACTGGGACGGCAGGATCCGCATGGACTGCTCGTCCCCGCACGCCATGGCGTCCCTCATCGAGCGGCGGGACCGCTTCGACATCGCCACCGGCAACGACGCGGACGCCGACCGGCACGGCATCGTGACCCCGGACGGCGGCCTGATGAACCCGAACCACTACCTCGCCACGGCCATCCAGTACCTCTACGCGCACCGCGAGCGGTGGCCCGCCGGGGCCGGCGTCGGCAAGACGCTGGTGTCCTCCGCGATGATCGACCGGGTCGCCGCCGACCTGAAGCGCGAACTGGTCGAGGTGCCCGTCGGCTTCAAGTGGTTCGTCGACGGGCTGGCCGGCGGCACCCTCGGCTTCGGCGGCGAGGAGTCGGCCGGGGCCTCCTTCCTGCGCCGCGACGGCTCGGTGTGGACCACGGACAAGGACGGCATCCTCCTCGCCCTGCTCGCCTCCGAGATCACCGCGGTCACCGGGAAGACGCCCTCCGAGCACTACGCCGCGCTCACCGCCCGCTTCGGCGAGCCCGCCTACGAACGGATCGACGCCCCGGCGACCCGGGAGGAGAAGGCCCGCCTGGCGAAGCTCTCTCCCGCGCAGGTCACCGCCGACACCCTCGCGGGGGAGGCGGTCACCGCGGTGCTCACCGAGGCCCCCGGCAACGGCGCGCCCATCGGCGGCATCAAGGTGACCACGGACAGCGCCTGGTTCGCGGCCCGCCCCTCGGGCACCGAGGACGTGTACAAGATCTACGCCGAGTCCTTCCAGGGCCCCGACCACCTCCGCCGCGTGCAGGAGGAGGCCAGGACGGTGGTGCTGTCGGCACTGGGCGGCTGACCGGTTCCGCGCCGCCCGGCCGCCGGGCGACAAGCCCGGCGGCCGGGCCCGGCGGTGCCTCAGCCCGCCTGCACCGCCGAGGTGGCCGGGGACGGCGAGGCGGGGCCGGACGGGGCGGACGTCGCCGTCGGCAGCTCCGCGGGGACCTCCTCCGACTGCTGCAGCACCGTGTCGGCGGGCCCCTGACCGGGGCCGGCCGCACCGGTGGACAGCTGGGACCAGGCACCCAGGACCAGCGCGATCGCGGCGGCCGTGCCGACGACCCGGCAGACCCGGCGGACCCTGGCCCGCCCGTCCAGGTTCCGCCACGACGGGCCCTCCCACGGGTCGTCGGGATGCCACAGGTCACCGACGGCGCCCGTGAGGTCGGCGGCCTGACCCTCCGTGCGGTCGAGCGCGTCCGTGCCGACGGGCCCCGGCCGCCACCCCGACGCCCGCTGCAGGGCGGACGGTTCGACGGGGGCGGTGGCGCGAATGGCGCGTTCGCTGTCCGTGAGGAACCGCTGCCAGACCTCGTCCGGCACCGACGGCGTCCTGTCCCTGTCCTCCGGCGTCTCGCCGTCAGGTCGCTGCGCGGTCACGTCCGTTCGTTCCTCTCCGGTGAGGGAGCCCGTCGCACACACCTCGGCTCACTCGCACCAGGACCCCGGGCAGGATCATCCCACAGGGGGAAAACTTCGGGCCAGGGGTAGCCGACCGCTGCTTCTCGGGTCCGGATCCCCGATGCCGGCGGTCCTGTCCGCCCGCCGCGGCGCCCCGGCACGATCGCCGCACCGGAGCGGACGACCGAGCCTCAAATATGCATGTTAGATTCCTATTTGAGAGGTTCCGCACGCAGGACGCACAGGACGGTGACACCCGATGACGGCAGACGACGGCGACGCCACCACCGGACGCGGGGACGACGGGCCGCTGCCCCGGGTGCTGTGCGACACGGCCGCACTGGCGGCGCTCGCGGACGCGCCGGCCGGCGCCCTGTGGCGGCTCGCGGAGTCCGGCCGGCAACTCGACGCCAACGTCGTGCGCATCCCGCCCGGCCGGCAGGTCGACACCCACCGCGAGCCCGACCTCGACGTCCTCCTCCTCGTCCTGGCCGGCGAGGGCTCCCTGACCGCGCCCGACGGGACGCGGCCCCTGCGCGCGGGCGTCCTGACCTGGCTTCCGCACGGCTCCACCCGCTCGCTCGCCGCCGGCGGGCAAGGACTGACCTATCTCACCGTGCACCGCCGGCGCCCCGGCATGCGGATCGGGCCGCCGGACACGGTGGCGCCCCCGGCCGGCCGGCCCCAAGAGG
>NZ_LIRG01000057.1 GCF_001419695.1 Streptomyces prasinopilosus | reverse complement strand
TGCTGCGGGGCCTGCTGCTGCGGAGCCTGCTGCTGCGGGGCCTGCTGCTGGGACTGCTGCGAGGAGCCGCCGCCCTGGTTGCCGGAGTTCTGGTTGCCCGAGCCCCCGGCGGAACCGCCGCCGGCGTAGGCGGCGTTGGACAGGCCCTTGCCGCAGACCGGCCAGGCGCCCTTGCCCTGGCCCGCGAGGACCTTCTCGGCGATCTCGATCTGCTGGGCCTTGCTGGCGCGGTCGGCGGTGCCGGCGTACGCCGTGCCGCCGTAGCCGGCCCAGGTGGAGGCGGAGAACTGCAGGCCGCCGTAGTAGCCGTTGCCGGTGTTGATCGACCAGTTGCCGCCGGACTCGCACTGGGCGACGGCGTCCCACTCGGAGGCGGTGGCGGCGGACGCGTTGCCGGCCGCCATCAGCGGGGCGGCGACGGCGGCACCGGTGACGCCGGCGACGGCGATGACACGGGTGGCCTTGGACGGACGACGGTGCTTGCCCTTGCCGGAAAACAGCATGGTTGGATCCCCTCACCGACGCCTACGAGGTGAGCTGTCGGGTTCGGGCCGGTTGAGTTGCCCGGCCGCGCCCCTCACGGGACGCGGCTTCACCCCTAGCCGCATCCGGCATCACTCACCGGATTCGGCGCCTACCTTGGGTCCCCCGCTCCTGCCTACGGCGCATGACGCGACGACTGTTCCCGTGCTGCCACTGGCAGGATTCGGCGTGGCGGCAGCCGGGGCCCGCGATGGCGAGCGGTCACGACCGTAGACACGGCCCGGGCGGATTTTCAAAGACGATCAGGGCTTCTGAGACCTATCTCTCATCGTCTTTAAAACGGACATTCAGCACGAAACACGACCTCAACTCGTGCTGTCGAGGCGCCTTTTCGCACACCGGTCCATCTGTCGCCCCGTCACCTTCCGACAGCCCTCCCCGGCTGTCCACCGGCCGGGGAGGAGCCGCGCACCGGGCCGCCGGCCGGACGTCAGCCGTCGTCCGATCCGAACCCGAATGCGAGCGTCTGACCGGGAAGGATGAGGTTCGGGGCGGCCGCGCCCAGGGCCTCGTCGCCGCCGCTGTACTGGGCGAGCCATCCGCCGCCCAGGGCAAGGGAGTCGGAGGCGACCGAGGAGCCGCTCCCGGCGCCCGCGCCGGAATCGCTCGACGGGGACGAGCTGTCAAGGCCGCGCTGGAAGCCGAGGCCGCCGCGCGAGGCGTGCCGGCCGGAGGATCCGGCGTCGCGGTCCTCGCTCACCTCTTCCTCGGCGCTGGCGCCGCGGTGGCGGCCGCTGCCGGCGTTCTCGTCGTCGGCCGACGCCGAAGCCTCGTCCTTTCGCCCCGACTTGTCCGAGTCGTCACCCTTGGCCGGAGCGGAGGGGGACGGGGAGGCGGAGGCGTCGGGCCCGGCCGGTCCGTCCGCGCCCTCCTCCTTCTCCTCGCCGTCCGCGGCGCCCTTGCCGTCCTTCGCGTCCGCCGGGGAGCCGGTGGACTGGGACGGCGCCGGGGTGGCGGACCTCTCGGAACCGGGCTTGCCCGTCGACTCGCCCTCCGCGCCGGCGCCGAGGTCGAGCGCGGACGGGTCCTGGTCCAGGCCCCCCAGCAGCCCGCAGGCTCTCCACGCGCCGACGCCCTGGTCGGCGAGGATCTTCTCGGCCACCGCTATCTGCTGGCCGCGGCTGGCCTGGTCGGCGCTGGTCGCGTAGTCGAGACCGCCGTACTTCTCCCAGTCCGCCTGGGTCAACTGCAGGCCGCCGTAGTAGCCGTTGCCGGAGTTCTGGCTCCACGAGCCACCGGACTCGCACTCGGCGACCCGGTCCCAGGTCGAGCCGTCGGCCGCACTGGCCGCTCCGGCTCCGAGGAGGGGGATCGCGATGGCCGAGCCGGTCACTCCGGCCGCGACGAGGAGAGCCGGAGCCTGGCGGGGGCGACGGTGACGACCGTTCCCGGAGAGCATGCGGAGACCTTTCGCAGACAACGGTTGCTCGCACGGCGGTCGGAACTGTGCTGCCGCAGAAGCGGGGCGCCGCGCTTGAGGGGTGAACGTAGCCGCAGTCGAACGTCTGTCACAAGTTCATGCCGCGCAGATCACATGAAGATCACGGAGTTGACTGGATGTCACCTTCGTGCGGGTCCCGTCCGGGTTCGACGGACCGTGTCCACGACGGACCGGACCGTCACGTGCGCGCGGGCCCAAGGACGGCCCGGAGCGGACTCGGCGACCATCCGGGTCATTTCGGCACGGGTGCCGGGCACCGCGCTCCGTAGGCGAGATCACACCGGCGGAGCCGGGCGGGATCCCGTCGGCGCAGCGGTGAACCGCACCGGCAGCGTGCGCAGTCCGCGCATGATGAGGCCGCCGCGCCACCGCAGCTCGGCCGGGTCCACCGCGAGTTCGAGGTCCGGCAGGCGGGTCAGCAGCGTGGCGAGCGCGGTCTGGCCCTCCAGACGGGCCAGGGGGGCTCCGAGGCAGTAGTGGATGCCGTGGCCGTACCCCAGGTGCTGGTTGTCGCGCCGTGCGAGGTCGAGCGTGTCGGGGTCGGCGAACCGCTCCGGATCGCGGTCCGCGGCGGCCAGGACGACGAGGACCGGGTCGCCGGCCGCGATGCGTTGCCCGCCGAGGGTGAGCGCCTCGGTGGCGAACCGCCAGGTGGCCAGCTCCACGGGTCCGTCGTAGCGCAGGAGTTCCTCCACCCCGGTCTCCAGCAGTCCGTGCTCCCCGGCGGCCAGGGACGCCTGCAGCCGCTCGCGCTGCTCCGGGTGGGTGAGGAGGGCGTAGGTGCCGTTGCCGATGAGGTTGACGGTGGTCTCGAAGCCCGCGAACAACAGGATGAACGCCATGGCGGCGGCCTCGTTCTCGGTGAGGTGCTCACCGTGGTCGGAGGCGCGGATCAGACCGGAGATGAGGTCCTCGCCAAGGGCCGGCTCGGCGGGCAGGGCCTCGCGCTTGCGGTGGATGAGGTCGGCCAGGTAGCCGCGCATCTTCTTCACCGACCGGGCCACGCCGCCCCTGGGCCCGCCCTGATGCCGGATCATCATGCCCGCCCAGTCGCGGAAGTCGTCCTGGTCCTCCCGCGGGACGCCGAGCAGGTCGCAGATGGCGTAAATGGGGAGCGGGAAGGCGAAGTCGTGGATGAGGTCGGCGGAGCCGCTCTCCGCGAACCGGTCGATGAGCCCGTCGGTGAGTTCCTGCACCCGGGGCGCGAACTCGGCGACCCGGCGCGGGGTGAACGCCTTGCTGACCAGTCTGCGCAGCCGGGTGTGGTCCGGCGGGTCGATGTTGAGCAGATGGGTCATCAGCTCGGCCTTGCGCTCGCCGGGGATGCCGGTCTTCCCCTTGGCGTGAGCGGGCTCGTCGTGGTGCGCCGGGTTCTTGGAGAGGCGGGGGTCGGCGAGGGTCTGTTTGGCGTCGGCGTAGCGGGTGACCAGCCAGGCCTCCACCCCGCTGGGCAGCCGCGTCCGGTGCACGGGCGCGTGCTCCCTCAGCCAGGCGTACGCGGGATAGGGGTCACTCGCGAACTCCCAGGTGAAGAGTTCGGGAGCGCCCCGGTCGGACGGGGACGAGGGCCGGTGCTGGGGCTGGGGCTGGTCGGTCACCGCTCGACCGTATCCGGCGGCGGACGGGCAGACGCGCCCCGCTCCCCGCGACGGGCCTCCGGCGGCACACCGGCCGGTGGTGCGCCCCGCTCCCCACCACGGGCTCCCGCCGGCACACGGGGCCGGGGGGCGTCTACTCCCCCACGCCCTCCGCGGCCCGTACCGCGTCCCGGTAGGCCCGGGCGGCCGCGCGCAGTGCCGCCTCCGGGTCGGTGCCCTCCGCCTCGGCCCGCACCGCGAGGCCGAGGAGTTCGTAGCCGATGCCCTCCCCCCGGGGCAGGGGGACGTCCAGCCCGGCCGTGCGGACGCGGGAGGCGAGTTTGGCGGCGAGGGCCAGTCCCGGCTGGCCCAGCGGGATGCCCTCGGTGACCGAGGCGCGCCGCTTCTCGACCGCCTTGGTGCGCAGCCAGTGCTCCTTGACCTCCTCCGGGGTGGTCGCCGTCTCGTCGCCGAAGACGTGGGGGTGGCGGTGGACGAGCTTGGCGACGATGCCGCCGGCCACGTCGTCGACGGAGAAGGGCTCCTCGGGGTGCTCCTCGGCTATCCGGGCGTGGAAGACGACCTGGAGGAGGACATCGCCCAGTTCCTCGCGCAGTTCGTCCCGGTCGCCCTCCTCGATCGCCTCGACGAGTTCGTACGCCTCCTCGATGCCGTACTTCGCCAGGCCCTCGTGGGTCTGCCGGGAGGACCAGGGGCACTCCGCGCGGATGCGGTCCATGACCTGGACGAGGTCGAGCAGACGGGCGCCCGGCAGGTCGTAGGAGGCGGGGAGCAGTTCCAGCTCCGGCATCGGGACGCGGCCGGAGCCGGCGAGGCGGGCCAGGCCGTCGGTCAGGGCGGGCTCGCCCTCCCCGGTCGCCACGACCACCACCGTCCGCCCGCCGGCGCAGGCGCCCACCAGGTCCTCGGCGGCCGGGGACGCCTCCTCGACCGGTACGCCCGCCTCCCGCAGATAGGGCAGCTGCGGGTGGGCGCCGTCCGCGCACAGCACCTCGTCGGCCGCGTGCAGCGCCTGCCAGGCGGGCCAGGACAGCAGGCCGGGCGCGACGCGGTGGCTGGTGGTGAGCAGGACGATGCGGCCGGTCGGGGCCGCGGGGCTGGTTGCGTTCACGATCCGAAACTAACCCACGGCGCCGCCGGTCCCCGAAAGTCGTCCCCGGGGGACCGGCCCGGTGGGGGAGCACACCCGACGCGTCGGGCGACCGGCCCGAGCGCCGGGCGACCGGCGACCGGCGACCGGCGCGAGCGTCAGGCGACCGGCTGGGCCGCGGCCGCCCCCGTGACCTCGCGCACCCACGGGGTCCCGGCGTCGACGCGGCTGCTCTTCTCGTCGTCCCAGGTGCCGTAGCGCGGGTTGAGGTCGACGTCGAGCTTCTTGCTCGCCTCGGACAGCGCCTGCCAGAACTCGGGCCTGCTGGTGTCGGTGCCGAGCCGCTCGGCGAGCTTCTGCGCCTGGAGCTGGAGGCGGAAGTTGTCGTCGAGCCGCTGCGGCGGGACGCCGTACTGCTGGAGCCAGGCCGACTCCAGTTCCTCGGTTCCGCCGGCCTGTTCCTCCAGACCGGACCTCATCTCCTGGACCTCCTTGGGGGTGACAGTCACCCCGGCGTCGTGCGCGGCGCGTTCCAGCACCCGGTCCAGGACCATGCTGTGCAGGGTGTCGCGGGTGAGGCCGCCGGTGCGGGCGACGGCCTGCTGGTACTGGGCCCGGTCCGGTACCGCGGCCTGCTGGGCCTCGCGGATCTCGTCGACCCGGTTCTCCAGCTGCGACACCGTGATCCGCTGGCCGCCCACGACGGCCGCCGCCCCGGGATGCGCATCGTTCCCGCAGGCGGTGAGCAAGGGGGCCGCCGCGCTGAGGGCGGCGGTGAGGAGGAGCGCGGTGCGGCGACGGCGGTGCAAGGAAACCTCCTGAGGAGAGCTTGTGCGGCGGTGCACAAAGTCCTGCGGTGATCGATGGTAGGCAGCGACCGGGCTCCGGCCAACCCATTCGACCAACGATTCACCGGGAGTTCCGGCACCGCCGCGCCGTCCGCCGGGCGGTCTTCGCGGCGCGCTCCGCCGGGGCCCCGCTGTCGGCCGCGTTCCCCCGCCGCTGCGGGGACGGCCTCCCGCGGGCCCGACGGGCCCGAAGGAGGCGGACGGTGGCCCGGTCCGGGGGGCCGCCGGGTGCGGAGGGGTCCGCGGGCCGCCGCGTCCGGCCCGCACCGGGCGGAGCGCCCGCGCCGGGACTCCTCACAGAACCTGGGTCGGGTCCCCGACCTCATCGGCGAAGGTCAGGATTCCGTGCCTTCGGCGCAGAGGACGGGAATTCCTTTCGCGGCGTGCGAAATCGTCCAATAACTCGTAGCCGGTGACCAGTACGACCTCATTCCCCTCGTACGACTCCAAGTTGATCACCGCGGCCTCGAGCAGGCCGATCTCGTCGACCAGCAGGGGAATGCCGCGGAGACCTTGGACCGACGCCAGTCCGGCTCGCGCGTAAAGTGCCGGTATCAGACCGGATCCGCTGGCACCGGCAATCCGCTTCCCACCCGCGTCACTCAACTCGGAAATCCGGGCATGGGCGTGCTCGAAAACTCCGACGAGGGCGACCAACTCTCGAGCCACGATTTCGATCGCATCCGAAGCGACCGGCGCCGAGGGGGCGCGACGTTCATCATGACGACGTCGAAACATCGATGAGCTCCCGGAATGCTCTGTGACGGGGAACCGAATTTCTTCTGATGCCCAAGAATGCCGCGTCACGACCGGTGACGCGACAGTCAAACAGTGCTCGAACCGCAAGGCAAGCATTCCCCCACGCGCCCTCCCGGCGGGCAAACCGGAGGTTTCCTCCCCACATCCCCCACGGCTCGGCGGGCGAGCCCGCCCGTCACTGCCGCGCCCCATCGGGCCCGCAGGCCCCGCGCTACCGCCGCCGGGCGGTTTCATCCCTGCTCGCCCCTCTCCTTCCTGACATCCCTGATTCCCTTGACGGTGTAGAACGTCACGGCGACACCCAGCACGATCTCGCATGCGCCCCACAGCGTGGACCAGCCACCCTCCTGGACATTTCCGATCCCGCTCACCAGCAGGAAGGGGAGGAAGAAGAGAAGAGGGGAAAGCTTGTACTTACCCACGCGAACTCCCTTGCAGATGCATTCACTCGGAGCCGGCAGGGAGCCGCACGCGGCCCCCTGCCGACCGACGGACTACCGACAGCTGTTCTTGCCCGTGTACTTCCTGCAGATGGAACGGCGGCTCGAGTGCGTCAGCGCGTCATTCCACGCGTTTCGGAACTTTCGATTCCTGTTCCAGTTCCTGTAGTCGTTGACCACGGTCTGGGCACCCCATCCCGCGAGCGCGCAGGTGACCAGCCTGCCTCCTGAGGCGCCGCATCGCTTGAGGGTCTTTCGGGGGTTCCGTGCAGCCTTCCAGATCCTCCGGACGGTCTTGACGCGACCGAACGGGGTGACGAGCCCGGCTGCTCCGATCGCCATTTTCCCGGACCAGTAGACGGAACGCCAATTCGGATTACGGCCTATACGGGTCATTTTGTTCGTGAACCGGTTCCACTGCTTCTTTCCCCAGCTCCACTTGCCGTCGAGGTCGTACCGGTTGAGCGGGTCGGCGTGGACGTAGTCGTAGGCGTTGGCGTTGCCGCCGGCGATGGGGTCGACGGAGAGGAAGCGCCCGGTGCCGGGGTCGTAGAGGCGGACGCCCATGAGGGTGACGCCACTGGGGGTTTCGGCGGAGCGCTGCTTGCCGCCGAGCCAGCCGTAGCGGGCCGGGTCGGTGCCGGGCAGCGGGGTGCCGTACTCGTCGTAGCCGTTGACCACCGGCGTGGTGTCGTCCACCAGCGGGATCTGGGTGCCGATGTCGCCGTGCAGGGTCGCAAGTTGCAGGACGACGTCGCCGGTCGCGCCGGTGGTGGCGATCAGGTTGCCGGAGAGGTCTTCGAGGCTGCGGCTGACGGCACCGTCGCCTTCCGCGATCCAGTCCGGGCTGTCGCCGTCGCCGCCGTAGTGGTTGGTCTTGGTGGCGGCCGTGCCCCAGGTGCCGTCCTCGGCCTGCTCCTCGGTCGCCCAGGAGGCCAGGCGTCCGGCCGCGTCCAGGCTCCAGGTGGTGCGCCGGGAGTCGGCGGTGATCCGGCGGACGAGGTCGTTGGCGTAGTAGGCGTTCCTGGCGCCGTCGGCCTGTGCGGTGGTGCGGCCGAAGGCGTCGTAGACGGTACCGGTGGAGATCAGCCGGTCGGCGCTGTCGTAGGTGGAGTCGACGGTCCCGGTGGTGGGTTCGCCGCCGTCGACGTCGTCGACCGTGGTGGTCAGCGAGGTGCGGTTGGTGTTGTCGTCGAAGGTGTAGGCGCGGTGGGTGGTGACGCCGGACTGGGAGTCGTCCACCCGGGTCAGGCGGCCCGCCGCGTCGTAGGTGTACTCCTGGTGGGCGCCGCCGCCGGTGTAGGTGGTGCGGGTGACGACCTGGTCGTGGATGGACTGGGTGGTGGACTCGCCCTGGACCGTCCAGCCGGACTCCCAGTGCCAGTAGCGGGAGGTCTCGGTGCCGGTGGGGTCGAGGTTGAACTCGACGTCCATGTTCCACGGCAGCTTCTGCTTGTAGAGGCGGCCGTCGGAGTCGTAGAAGCCGGTCACGTCACCGATCGTGCCCATGACGGAGTCATGGACCCTGGTGGGCAGTCCGGCGGGGTTGTCGTAGTCGTAGGTGACCGTGGAGGGGGCCGAGTCGGTGGCCCTGATCCTGCGGTCCCGGTTGTCGTACTGGGTGCGGGTGGTGTTGCCTGCGCCGTCGTCGTAGGTGATCTCCCGGCCGAGCAGGTCGGTGGTGCGGCGGATGGTGGCGGTGCCGTTGGCGGTGGTCGCCACGGAGCCGTTGCCCGGGTCGTAGGTGGTGGTCTGGGCCGGCACCGCGGTGCCGGTGCCGCCGGTCACCTCGGTCCGCGTCAGGCGTCCGGCCGCGTCGAAGGTGTTCTCCGTGGTGCGGGTGACGCCGTTGGCGGTCTCGGTGACCTTGGCCTCGTTGCCCCAGCGGTCGTATTCGGTGGTCCTGAGCGGCAGTTCGTCCGGGTTCGGGCCACCGCCGGCGATCTTTCCGGCCGGGCCGGTGGAGCAGACCAGGTCGGCCCATTCCGGCCGTCCCTCGCAGGTGCCGGTGCCGGTGGCGGACCAGTAGCGGGTGACGGTGGCGCCCGCGTCCGAGCCGTTGGACTCGGGGAGGGTGGTCTTCACGACCCTGCCCCGGGCGTCGTAGGCGGTGGTCCTGGTCAGCTCGAGCCCGCCGGGGTCGGTGACCTCGCTGGTGGGCAGGCCCTTGACCCAGTCGTAGGCGGTCGTGGAGGTGCGCACGTCGCCGTCGGTGGGGTAGCCGTCGATCTCCGCGCCGACCGAGGTGGTGGTGGCCTGGTCGGAGACGGTGGCGCTGCCGTCGGTGGGCCGGCCCTCGTCGTAGCGGTGGACGGTGTGCTCGCGTGCGGCGACCAGGGAGCCGGCCGGGAGGTCGGGGCTGTCCTCGTCGCCCCGGAGGGCCTTGGTCAGCGTGACCAGGTGCAGTGGCCCGGACTGCTCCAGCATGCGCTTGCCGTCGTCCGAGTACACCGAGACGGTGCCGAGCTTGCGGGCGCGTTCGGCCGGGGAGTCGGCGAGGATGCCGAGTTCGCTCTGGGTGGTGACCTGGTAGTCCTCGTCGCCCAGGGCGAGTTCCAGGTTGGTGGCGGACAGGTCGAAGACGGTGTTGCCGAACCGGTCGTACTGCTTGGCCGTCAGGTGCCGGCCGGGCAGACCGGTGTTGACCTCGCGGCCGGAGGCGCCGGTGTAGGTGATGGTGGCCTTGTCGTAGTCGGCCGCGCCCAGGTCGCCACCGGTGTGGGAGGCGGGCACCTGGTCGGCGGGGAAGATCGCGGTGGCGTCCGTCGGGGCGTCCGTCTGGCCCCACTTCGCGGTCTCGGCGGGCGAGACCTGGTTCGGGGCCTTGGCGCCGGACAGCGGCACGTCGTAGACGACGGAGCTGGTGGCCCTGCCGCCGTCCTGCTCGTCCTTGCTGCCGGCCTTCAGCGTCGGGCGGGAGACCGCCAGCAGCATGCCGTCACCGGCCACCGTGCCGGAGCCGGCCCTGCCGTACTCGAACGTCCACGGCAGCTCGCCCGGCGGGGTCAGGGTGACCACGCGGCCGGCGCTGTCGTAGGTGTAGGCGGTCTTCAGCGCCGGGGAGATCCGCGGGTCCCACTGCTCGCGCAGGCGGCCCTGGCCGTCGTAGGCGTACTGGGAGACGACCGTGGCGGTGGAGGCCGACGCACCCGGGGCGGTGGTCCACAGGCGGATCCGGGTGACCTGTCCGGCCACGTCACCGAGCGTGCCGCCGCTCGCCGTGGTCGTGGTGGCGTACTGGTACTCCAGGATCCGGCAGCCCTTGGTGGACGGCGTGCCCGCGCAGGTGGCGGCGGGGACCGCCGACGAGGGCGCGATCACGTACTTCGGGCGGGCCAGGACCTTGCCGTCCACCGTGGCCTTCTCCGAGATCACGGTCGTGGTGGAGTTCTCGGTGGGCAGGAAGGTCCTCGACAGCTGCCAGGTGGTGGCCGCCGCGTCCACCTTGGTGAACACCGAGGTGGTGCTCTCCGTGTCCTTCAGGGTGAAGGAGCCCGTCTGCGTGCCGGTCAGGGTCAGGTCCTCGGCGCCGGTTTCCGGCTTCCAGCCCCCGCCCTTGACCGCGGTGAAGCCGATCTCCTCACCGTCCACGTCCACGACGGCCACCGACGTCGCCGAGGTCGTGCGCACGTAGGCCCAGTCGCTGTCGGAGAGTTCGGCCAGGGTGCCCGCGGTCCACTGCGGACCGAAGAGGGCGACCTGCCCCTCCTGCTGGGACCCGTTCGCCGGGCGGCGGGAGGAGAAGGAACGCGTGGCGGCCAGGTCGAACCCGGAGGCGTCGGTGGCCGACAGGCCGAAGTCACCGGTGAGCGTGTTCACGCTGCCGGGACCGATCTCCTCGCCGGGGGCCTCGCCGGCGTCGCGGTCCACCGTGATCGTGCCGGCCGGGGACGCGTCGCTGGTGGTGCCGTCGGTGAACACCGCGCGGACGTCCACGGGGCCGTCTTCGCCGAAGGTGTCGGTGACGTTCCAGACCAGTGCCTCGGCCTCGCCGCCGGTGACCTTCACCGGCCAGGCGGACGGGGTCGACCCGTCGGCCTTGCGGCGCGTGTCCTTGACGGGGACGTCCTTCCAGGTGTCCGTCTCACCGCGGCGGTACTGGTAGCGCACCCCTGTGTCGCCCGTCTTGCCCTGACCGGTCAGCTCGGTGCGGCGGGCGGTCCGGTCCCCGTCACCGGGGGTGAGCAGGGCCGCACCGGAGCCGGCGTAGAAGGTGTGGCCGGTGGTGGCCGAGACGTTCCCGGCCGCGTCCTTGGTGCGCACGGTCAGGGTGTGCCTGCCCGCGCGGAAGACGGGCTTGCGGGAGACGGCCGCACCGGTGGTGGCCGCCGACTGCCAGGCGCCTCCGTCCAGGTTCCACTGGACCTCCTTCACGTCGGCGGCCGGCGGGGTGAAGGTGAAGGTGCCGGTGAAGTCGCCGTTGTCGTCCGGTGTCCCGGACCACTGGCCGGCCGGGAAGTCGGTGGAGGACACCTTCGTCGTCGCCGGAGCGGTGGTGTCGACCGTGAGGGTGCGGAAGGCGGACCAGGCGCTGGTCGCCGACCCGTCCGAGGCACGCGCACGCCACTTGTAACCGCCCGCCGGCAGCGCCGGGGGCTTCCAGGACGCCTGCGCGCCGGAGGCCACGTAGCCACTGGCGCCGGAGCGCAGCGCGGAGGTGCCGTTGGGCGTCCAGACCTCGAAGTCGAACTTGACCTGCGAGCCGTCCCCGTCCAGCGCCTTCGCCGACAGCGTCGGCGCGGTGACGTTGGTGGCGGCCGCGGCCGCCGGGGACACCAGGGTCGGCACGGCGGGGACGGAGTTGTAGGTCACCGACAGGTACGGCGTGTTGGACGCCGCGTTGCCGGAGTTGAACCGCTTCCAGCCGTACGGGTCGGACTCGTCGGAGGCGCGCAGTCCCAGGTGGTTGGTGCCGTTGCCGTTGGACGCCCACGACTTCACCAGCGAGGTCGCGTCGATGTTGACCCAGCCGTCGTTGCAGGAGCCGGAGTACCCCTTGGTCTGGGTGCTGGTGGCGTGCTTCGCGCCCCAGCCGGGCTGGTTGGTCCAGCGGGTGCTCGTCGAGGCCGCCCCCGTGCTGTACAGGTCCCAGCCCTTGGCCGTGCACGACCAGGAGTAGAACCCGTACAGGTTGAGCTTCGCCGCGTTGATCTGCTTCCCGGTGATGTTCTTCATCGGGAACGACAGGAAGGAACGGGCGACCTGCCCGGATCCGTTGTTGCCGATCTTCAGCTCGGTGGCGGTGGACTGGTCGGTGCCGTAGCCCTCCTGGACGAACGTGTCGAAGCTGGCGCCCACGTTGACGGTCGGGTCGATGGTGACCGGGAACCGCGTCTTCTCGTCGGCCAGGAACCCGGCGTCCGGCGTCAGCGTGAGGGTGATCGCGTCACCGTCCTGCGCGACCTTCACCCCGACCTTCGCGGTGTGCGTGCGCTCACCGGATCTCCTGTCGGTGCGGGCGTCCCACATCACCGGCGCCGGAAGGACCCCCGCGGTCCTGCCCTTGGCGTCGGTGAAGGTGACCGAACCGTCCGCGTGGGCCTTCGCGGTCAGCCCCTTGGCCTCCAGGCTGTAGGCGACCTGCCCGTTGGCATCGATGGCGGAACGATTCTTCAGTTCCAGGAACTGCTCGTAGCCGGTCCGCGTGGACTCGATGAGCAGGTCGGTCGCCGGCAGCACGTCCTCGTACCGGGCCACCGTGTCCTCGGCCCCCTCGACCGTGGGCGTGGGCAGGGCGCCGTACCAGCCGAGCCGCATCCGCCGGCCCGCACGGTCCTCCATGGTCACCAGCGGCGCCGGCGCCGACGCGCTCTTCTCCCCGGCCGCCTTCAGGCCCTTGGGGGCGGCCTTCCTGCCCCCGAGGGTCAGCCCGTGAGGGTGGCCCTTCGCCCGGATCGACCCGTCCCCGTCCTGGATCAGCGACGCGTCGACGTCGCGCCACGCGCCGTCGTCACCCTTGAAGCGGACCGGTCCCGCATACACCTCCTCCGTGACCGTGCCCTCGGGGTTCACGTAGGTCGTCGAGGTCTCCGTACGGGCGTCGGTGACCTCGATCCGACGGTTCTGGATCTTCGCCTTGATCCGCGCGGCCGCCTCCGAGGCGGCGGTCGCGGGCCCCTGGTTCCCGGGCTTGCCGGAGGCCTCCACGCCCCCGGCCTCACGTGACAGCGCGACGGCCTCGCCCGTGTGCCCGATGACCACGGCGGCCTCGACCGCCATCAGCAAGGTCAAGGCCAGCGCCACGGGGCGCAGACGTCCCATGGACGGCAGGGGCCGGAACGGCAGTTCGGGATCGGCGGATCTGTGCCGCCTGTCCCGGTGGAGCAGAGATGACATGTGCAGTCCTCACTGGCGCGATTACGCTCTGTACCAGCGATGGATCTTCACACGGGGTTCACAACCTGTCACGACCCTTCCGTGACAATGACTCGAACTCGCCCACCCCCCGGGAGCTGGTCGACCACCCCCCAATTCTCCCCTTACCGCCGCACACTCCCCCATCGTTCCCAAGGTGAATATCGACCATCGCCACCGAAATGGAGGCGGGTCGGCCTTTCGCCGCTCGCATCGGATGTCGCACCACCCGGCGCGTCGCACAGGCCGCGTTTCGGCCAAGCGCTGTGTGGTGCACGTCACCCGCCCCGCGTGCGCCCGGGCCCGTCCGCGCCGGGCTTCGGGGGCCGCCGCCGTGCGTGACCTGCCGGGCCGGTCCGCCGCCGGCTCCGCGGACGGCCCGGGGCCGGGTCCCTCCTCCGGCGCGGTCAGGTCATCCGCGCACCTGCCCCAGCCACTGCAGGGTCCGGCGGATCTCGCCGGCGAGCGGGTGGCCGGGTCCCTGGGAGCGTTCCACGTCGTGCAGCAGCCGGGCCAGGGTCTCGTGGGCCGCGGGACGGTCGCCGAGGGCGAGCAGGAGGTGGCCGATGCGGCGGCGGACGTCATGGGCGAGCTGCGGGTCGCCCGCCGCCACGTACCGGTTCTCGTAGTACGGCAGCAGCGCCCGGTACTCGGAGAGCGCCGCCGTCGGCTGGCCGAGCTGTTCCAGGCACTGGGCGGCCTCGTAGCGGTGGCGCAGGGACTGCGGGTCGGCGTGGCCCGCCTCGGCGGCGCG
>NZ_LIRG01000569.1 GCF_001419695.1 Streptomyces prasinopilosus | reverse complement strand
CCTGCTCCCCCTGCTCTCCCTCGGCACCCCGGCGCACGCGGCACCCACCGGTTTCCGCGTCGAGGACGGCCGGCTGCTGGAGGCCTCCGGGAACGACTTCGTGATGCGCGGGGTCAACCACGCCCACACCTGGTACGCGGACCGGATCGGCTCCCTCGCCCACATCAAGGCCAAGGGTGCCAACACCGTGCGTGTCGTCCTCTCCAGCGGCGACCGGTGGACCGCCAACGACGCCGCCGACGTGGCGAACGTCGTCGCGCAGTGCAGGCAGAACCGGCTGATCTGTGTCCTGGAGGTGCACGACACCACCGGTTACGGCGAGCAGAGCGGAGCGGTCACCCTCTCCCGCGCCGCCGACTACTGGATCGGCGTCCGGAGCGCGCTGACCGGGCAGGAGGACCACGTCATCGTCAACATCGGCAACGAGCCCCACGGCAACACCGGCTACGCGAACTGGACGGCCGACACCAAGGCCGCGATCCGGAAGCTGCGCGACGCCGGGTTCGACCACACGCTGATGGTCGACGCCCCCAACTGGGGTCAGGACTGGGCGTTCACCATGCGTGACAACGCCGCCTCGGTGTTCGCCGCCGACCCGGACGCCAACACCGTGTTCTCCATCCACATGTACGGCGTCTTCGACACCGCCGCCGAGGTCGGCGACTACCTGAACCGCTTCGTCTCCGCGCGGCTCCCGATCGTGGTCGGCGAGTTCGGGCACGACCACTCGGACGGGAACCCCGACGAGGACGCCATCCTGGCCGTCACCCGGCAGCTCGGCCTCGGCTACCTCGGCTGGTCCTGGAGCGGCAACGGCGGTGGGGTCGAGTACCTGGACATGGTCACGGACTTCGACCCGGACCGGTTGACCGGCTGGGGCCGGCGCCTCTTCGACGGCGTCAACGGCATCGCCGCGACCTCCGAGGAGGCCGAGATCTACTCGTCCGGTCCGGGCGGCGACACCACGGCCCCGACCGCCCCCGGCACACCGGCCGCCTCCTCGGTGACCTCGTCGTCGGCCACGCTCTCCTGGACCGCGGCCACCGACGGGACGGGAGTGACGGGCTACGACGTCGTCCGGATCAGCGGCGGCGAGGAGACGGTCGCCACCACGACCGCGAGCACCTCCGCCGTCCTCACCGGCCTCTCCCCCGAGACCTCCTACACGTTCGCCGTGTACGCCCGGGACGCGGCCGGCAACCGTTCGCCGCGCTCCGGCACAGTGACGGTCACCACGTCCTCCGGTGGGAGCCAGGGCTCCTGCGCGGTCGCCTACCGGGTGACGAACCAGTGGCCCGGCGGCTTCCAGGGCGAGGTCGTCATCCGCAACACCGGCGGTCCGGGGGTCCACGGCTGGACCCTGAACTGGGCCTTCCCCGGAGCCCAGCGCATCACCAACATGTGGGGCGGCACCCCGGTTCAGACCGGTCCCGAGGTCAGTGTCGCCTCGGCCCCCTACACCGCGTCGATCCCTGCGGCCGGCTCCGTCACCCTCGGCTTCACCGCCACCACGACGGACGGCAACCCGAGTCCGTCGGCGTTCACCCTCAACGGGACCGCCTGCTCCGCGGCCTGACGAACGCACCGCCCGGAAGGGTGTCCTCTCCCCTTCCGGGCGGTGCCCCGGATGACCCGTCCGGGTGGCGCCCCGTCCGGACGGTCCGATCGTTCCGTACGGGTCAGACCAGATGGGCGAAGACCACCAGGTTCTCGGTGTAGTCCTTGGCCTTGCGGTCGTAGTCCCCGGCGCAGGTGATCAGCCGGACCTGCGCGTCGTCCGTGTCCGCGTAGACACGCTTGTCGGGGAAGTCGTCCTTGTCGAACGACTCCGCGTGGTCGACCACGAACTCCGCCTTGCGCCCGTCGGCCCGCTTCACCTCGAAGCGGTCGCCCTTCTCCAGTTCGGAGAGCCGGGCGAACACCGCGGCCGAGGTCTTCGTGTCCACGTGCCCGGCGATGATCGACGTTCCGCGCTCCCCCGGAGACACGCCGTCGGCGAACCAGCCGACCAGATTGGTGTCGTCCGGAGGCGGTGCCTCGAGTTCACCCGAAGCGGCGATCGCGAGATCGGTGAAGGGCGCGTCGACGTCGATGTCGGGGATGCGCAACCGGGTCGGGGCGGCCCGCGGCAGATACTTGCCGGTCGGCCGGGCCTCAGGGGAAGCACCGGCCGTGGGACTGGAGGCGGTGACTGTGGTGGTGGCGGCGGACGACGCGGAGGGAGCGTGCGGGCCGAGGCCGGTGGCCGGGGGATCTTCCCTGCCGCCGAGCAGGCTCACCGCCAGCACCAGGACGACCGTGCCCCAGAAGATCGCCGTCATGACGGCG
>NZ_LIRG01000568.1 GCF_001419695.1 Streptomyces prasinopilosus | reverse complement strand
CCGCCGGAGCGTCGGCGCACGTCGGTGGTGCGCTGCCGTGACCGGTCCGTGTGTGGCCCGGGTGCGGCGGACCGTGATGGGATGGCGCCGTGAGCCGCGCCACCGAGGAGACCAACCGCCGCATGCTCCGGGCACGGGACGCGATGGACCGCGACTACGCGCGGCCGATGGACGTCCCCGCCCTGGCGCGCATCGCGCACGTGTCACCGGCGCACTTCGCGCGGACCTTCCGGACCACGTTCGGCGAGACACCGCACCGCTACCTCCAGCGCCGCCGGGTGGAACGGGCGATGTTCCTGCTGCGGGAGACCGACCGCAGCGTGACGGACATCGGCTTCGAGGTCGGCTTCAACAGTCCCGGAACCTTCAGCCGCACGTTCCGCGACATCGTCGGCCGGTCGCCGCGCGCGTACCGCAAGGAGGCGACGGCCGCCGGCGTGCCGACGTGCTTCACGATGGCGTGGACCCGGCCGGCCGGCTGACGTCCCGCCGGACGCCGGGCACTCGGGAACCGAGCAGTTTCGGATAAGTTTCCGTCCCGCCGACTGGATAGCGTGAGCGTCATGTTCAACGCCATCACGCACTCGCAGATGTACGTCCTCGACCAGGACGAGGCCCTCGACTTCTACGTCGGCAAGCTCGGTCTGGAGGTCACCGCGGACATCGACCTGGGCTCCATGCGCTGGCTGACCGTCGGCGTCCCCGGCCACCCCGAGCGGCAGATCCTGCTCGAGAGGCCCGGCGCTCCGGCGATGTCGGAGGAGACGGCGGAACAGGTGCGCGACCTGGTGACCAAGGGGGCCATGGGCGGCTGGTTCATCCTCACCACCGACGACTGCCGCAAGACCTACGAGACGCTGCTGGAGAAGGGCGTGGAGTTCACCCAGGAACCCACCGAGCGCCCGTACGGAATCGACTGCGGCCTGCGCGACCCCTTCGGCAACCGCATCCGCTTCACCCAGCTGAAGGGCTGAGGCGCTCCGGGCGGACGCCGGGCGGGTCGGTCCCGGCCCGCCCCGCGCACCCGCGCACCCGCGCGGCGCGTGACGCCCGACCCCCGCACGGTGCCGGGGTCGGGCGGCCCGTCCGCTACCAGATCGCCTCGACCCACTCCGGGTGGTCGACGAACGGGTTGCGGTTGTGCTGGTAGGAGTCGTGGATGACCTGGTTGCGGCGCTTCTCGAAGGCGTCCGGCGGGTCCTGCTCGTTCCACTGCTTCAGCACGGAGAGCCTGCCCATGTACGGGTTGCTGCCGTTGTTGACGCTGTTGTTGGGCTCCAGGTCGGCCCAGCCGTCGCCGCCCTCGTAGCGGACCGCCATGTAGAGGATCATGCGGGCCACGTCGCCCTTGACGGCGTCGCGCGGCTCGAAGGAGTCGGAGTCGGTGAGGCTGCCGCCGCCGTTCGCCACGGCGCTGCCGCCGTTGTCGAAGTCCTTGTTGCCGCGGATGCTGTTGACCTGGACGTCCGTCGGGCGCAGGTGGTGGAGGTCGGTGCCGGGGCCGGTGGAGGTGCCGAAGTCGCCGTGGGACTTGGCCCACACGTGCTCGCGGTTCCAGTTGCCGGTGTTCCCGCCGTTCAGGGACTTGCTGCGGGAGACCCCCGAGTACAGCAGGATCACGTTGCCGCTGTTGTTCGGGTCCTGGTCGGTGGCCTTCAGCGCGTTCCAGACCGCCGAGTAGGAGAGCTTCGTCTGGCTGCTGATGATCGTGTGGAGCGAGGACTTGAGGGCGGTCCCCGTCTTGCCGATCGCGTTCCTGTAGTACGTCGAGTCGTAGTCCGCGGCCACGGCGGTCGCCGCGGCCGCGGCCGCGACCGGAGCCGACGCCGCTGCCGGGGGCTCGGGCGCGGCCGTGGCGGGGGACGCGGTCAGGGCCGGGACGGCGAGGGCGGTGAGGGCGGCGGTGGTGGCGAACGCCACCGCCTTCCGGCGTCGGGTGCGCATGCGTATCGCGAGCATGGGGGAGTGTCCGATCTACGCGAGTTGAACGAGGGTTCCCGCATCGTGACATGCGCATGAAGTTGTAGGAATGTACATGCGGTGTCGATTGCGTGTCGTCCTTGCGGAGGGGGGTCCCGCCGGGGTGACGCCGGCCTTCCCGAACGTTGCGGAGGGATGAAATCCGCTGCACGGTGTGTTGGTGCCTTCCGGTAGATCGGCACGATCGGCACGACCGGAGGGCACCCGCGTGACACCGCAGCAGGGATGGGCACGGCGACTGGGCGCGTACGCGTGGCGCCATCCGGGGGACGTCGTGCTGGCCCTGGGCTCGTCCCTCGCCGGCATGGCCGTGATGGCACTGGTCCCCCTGGTCACCAAGGTGATCATCGACGACGTGATCGGCGACCACACCCGCGCCATGACCCCCTGGGCGGGCGCCCTGATCGGTGCCGCGGCCCTCGTCTACGCCCTCACCTTCGTCCGCCGCTACTACGGCGGCCGGCTCGCCCTGCACGTCCAGCACGACCTGCGGACCGAGATGTACCGGACGATCACCCGGCTGGACGGCCGCCGCCAGGACGAGCTGTCCACCGGGCAGGTCGTCGGACGGGCCACCAGCGACCTCCAGCTGATCCAGGGCCTGCTCTTCATGCTGCCGATGACCATCGGCAACATCCTGCTGTTCGTGATCTCCCTCGTGATCATGGCGTCGCTGTCGCTGCCGCTCACGGCCGTGGCCCTCGCCGTCGCCCCCGCCCTGTGGTGGATCGCCCGGCGCAGCCGCACCCGGCTGCACCCGTCCACCTGGTACGCGCAGGCCCAGGCGGCCGCCGTCGCCGGGGTGGTCGACGGCGCCGTCAGCGGGGTGCGCGTGGTGAAGGGCTTCGGGCAGGAGGAGCAGGAGACGGGCAAGCTCCGCGAGGTCGGCCGGCGGCTGTTCGCCGGGCGGCTGCGGACCATCCGGCTGAACTCCCGGTACACCCCGGCCCTCCAGGCCGTCCCCGCCCTCGGCCAGGTGGCGATGCTCGCCCTCGGCGGCTGGCTCGCCGTGCGCGGCAACATCACCCTGGGCACCTTCGTCGCCTTCTCCACCTACCTCGCCCAGCTCGTCGGCCCGGTCAGGATGCTCGCCGTGGTGCTGACCGTCGGGCAGCAGGCGCGGGCCGGCACCGAACGCGTCCTGGAGCTGATCGACACCGAACCGTCCCTCACCGACGGCACCAGGGAACTGCCCGCCGACGCCCCCGCGACCGTCGAGTTCGACGGCGTCTCCTTCGGCTACGACCCCGGGCGCCCCGTCCTGAACGGCCTGTCCTTCGAGATCGGCCCCGGCGAGACCCTCGCCGTCGTCGGCGCCTCCGGCTCCGGCAAGTCCACCGTCTCGCTGCTCCTGCCGCGCTTCTACGACGTCACCGGCGGCGCCGTCCTCGTCGGCGGGCACGACGTGCGCGAGCTGACCACCGAGTCGCTGCGGGCCGCGATCGGACTGGTCCCGGAGGACTCCTTCCTCTTCTCCGACACCGTGCGCGCCAACATCGCCTACGGCCGCCCGGACGCGACCGAGGAGCAGATAACGGCCGCCGCCCGCGCGGCCCAGGCCGACCGGTTCATCACGGAGCTGCCCGACGGCTACGACACCACCGTCGGCGAGCACGGCCTGACCCTCTCCGGCGGCCAGCGCCAGCGCATCGCGCTCGCCCGCGCGCTCCTCACCGACCCGCGCCTGCTGGTGCTGGACGACGCCACCTCCGCCGTGGACGCCCGCGTCGAGCACGAGATCCACGAGGCGCTGGCCGAGGTCATGCGCGGCCGCACCACGCTGCTGATCGCGCACCGCCGCTCCACCCTGAACCTCGCCGACCGCATCGCCGTCCTCGACGGCGGCCGGCTCGCCGACATCGGCACCCACGACGAGCTCCAGCGGCGCTGCGCCCTCTACCGCCGGCTGCTCACCGACCCCGACGAACTGGGCGGCGTCTCCCCGGGCCACCACCCGGCCGCCCTCCGCGAGGACGACAGCGACGACACCACGGTCCGCGCGGAACTGGACGCCGAGTTCGACGCCGAACGCGGGGTCACCCCCCGCCTGTGGACCGGAGACCGCGAGCCCAAGGACACCGCCCTGTCCGGCAGCCCGGCCACCCCCGAACTGCTCGCCCAGGTCGCGGCCCTGCCCCCGGCCGACGACGTCCCCGACGTCGACGAGCACCGGGCTGTGCAGCCGGAGGACTCCTACGGACTGCGCCGCCTCCTGCGCGGCTTCCGCACCCCCCTGCTCCTCAGCCTCGCGCTCGTCGCCGTGGACGCCGGCGCCGGCCTGATGCTGCCGGTGCTGATCCGGCACGGCATCGACGCCGGCGTCACCCAGGCCGCCCTCGGCGCGGTGTGGGCGGCGTCCCTGCTCGCCCTGCTCGCGGTGCTCGTCCAGTGGACGGCGCAGACCGGCGAGATCCGGATGACCGGACGCACCGGCGAACGCGTGCTGTACTCACTGCGGCTGAAGATCTTCGCCCAGCTCCAGCGGCTCGGCCTCGACTACTACGAGCGCGAGCTGACCGGCCGGATCATGACCCGGATGACCACCGACGTGGACGCGCTGTCGACGTTCCTGCAGACGGGCCTGGTCACCGCGTTCGTCTCGGTGGTCACCTTCTTCGGCATCATGGCCGCCCTGCTGGTGATCGACGTCCAGCTCGCCCTGATCGTCTTCACCACGCTGCCCCCGCTGATCATCGCCACGTACTTCTTCCGCCGGGCCAGCGTGAAGGCGTACGAACTGGCCCGGGAACGGGTGTCGGCGGTCAACGCCGACCTCCAGGAGTCGGTGTCCGGACTGCGGATCGTGCAGGCCTTCGGACGCGAGCGGCTGGGCAACCGGCGGTTCGCCGAGCGCAGCGACGGCTACCGGGCCGCCCGCATCCGGGGCCAGTGGCTGATCTCGGTGTACTTCCCGTTCGTGCAGTTCCTGGCGTCGTCGGCCGCGGCGGCCGTCCTCGTCGTGGGCGGCATCAGGGTCGACGACGGGACGCTGACGACGGGCGCGCTGGTCGCCTACCTGCTCTACATCGACCTGTTCTTCGCCCCGGTGCAGCAGCTCTCCCAGGTCTTCGACGGCTACCAGCAGGCGTCCGTCTCCCTGGGCCGCATCCAGGAACTGCTGCGGGAACCGGCGTCCACCCGGGACGCCGCGAAACCCCTCGGCGTGCCCTCCCTGCGCGGCCGGATCGCCTTCGAGGACGTGGACTTCGCCTACGGGGACGAGGAGGAGGCGCTCAGCGGCGTCGACCTGCGCATTCCCGCCGGGCAGACCGTCGCGTTCGTCGGCGAGACCGGCGCCGGGAAGTCCACCCTGGTCAAACTGGTGGCCCGGTTCTACGACCCGACCCGGGGCAGGGTCACCGTCGACGGCACCGACCTCAGGGACCTCGACATCACCGCCTACCGGCACCGGCTCGGCGTGGTCCCGCAGGAGGCCTACCTCTTCCCGGGCACGATCCGCGACGCCATCGCCTACGGCCGCCCGGACGCCACCGACGCCGAGGTCGAGGCGGCGGCCCGCGCGGTCGGCGCGCACGAGATGATCGCCACGCTGGAGGGCGGCTACCTGCACGAGGTCGCCGAGCGCGGCCGCAACCTCTCCGCCGGACAGCGCCAGCTGATCGCACTGGCCCGCGCCGAACTCGTCGACCCCGACATCCTGCTGCTCGACGAGGCCACGGCCGCGCTCGGCGACCTC
>NZ_LIRG01000567.1:436-4903 GCF_001419695.1 Streptomyces prasinopilosus | reverse complement strand
GGTGCAGTCGCCGCTGCCGCCCGAGGTCAGACCGAGCGCGAGGCCGTCCCGGGTGAACATCGAGCCGCCGCTGTCACCGGGCTCGGCACAGACGTCGGTCTGGATGAGACCGGTGACCGTGCCTTCCGGGTAGTTCACCGTGGCGTTCAGACCGAGCACCCGGCCGTCGGCGAGCCCGGTGGTGCTGCCCATCCGGAACACCTCCTGGCCGACGGTGGCCTCGGCGGCCCCGGTGATCTGCACCGTCCGGCCGCCCACGTCGACGTCGCTCGGCGGTTCGGTGGCCGGGTCGTCGTACCGGACGAGTGCGAAGTCGCCCTCACCGGGGAAGACCGCCTGGTCGACGGTGGCGATCGGCGGGCCGTTCTGCGCGTCGGCCCACTCGTCGGCCGCGACCGCGCAGTGACCGGCGGTCAGGAAGGCGGGCGCGCCGTCGCCCGCGGTGACGTTGAAGCCGAGCGAGCAGCGGGCGCCGCCGGAGAAGATCGCGTCCCCGCCCGAGGCGAAGGTCCTGAACGTGCCCTCGGACTTCTTGACGGTCGCCATGCCGGGACCGAGGTCCCGCACGGTGGACTCCAGTCTGTCCCACTTCCCGCCGGTCACCGTGGAGTCGGCGGTGACCAGGATCTTGTTGGTGCGCGGGTCGACGGCCCACGAGGTGCCGGGGATGGTGGCCTCGGTCTTCAGCGTCCGCTCGCCCTCGGCCAGTTCGGCCATGCTGTTGTCGACCTCGCGGACGGTCGCGCCCGCCTCCTTAGCCCGCGCGATCGCGTTGTCGTCGCCGCCGGGCACCACGTTGACGACGAGCCGTCGCTTGTCGCCGTCGTAGTAGGAGCCGGCGAACGCGTCGCCGAGGAGTCCGGCGAGCCGTGCGGAGAGGTCCGAGGCGTCCGTCGCCCTGAGGGTCTTCGGCGCGGCCGCCGCGCCGCCCGACGCGTCCTGTGACGCGTTGGCGTTGGGGAGCAGGATCGCGGCGGCGCCGAGCGCCACCGCACCGCCCACGGCTATCGCGGCCTTGCGCTTCGGGATTCGCTTGTGACTCAAACTTCTCGACCTCCTGGGGGGACCGGAGTCGTGCCGCCGTCCGGCGGCTTCCGGGGGCGCCTGGACGGCTGTTGGTACGCACGGGTCCCGCCGGGCGTTCAAATCCGCGTCGAGACCGCCGGGATCTCCGGCGCCGGGTCCGCCGACGCCTGCGGCGGCCCGTCCGTGGACGCCGTGACCATCCCCACGGGCGCGGTGGACGGCATCCCCCGGTCCCCCGCACGAGCTGGTGCGGCGTCAGACGGCATGACGGGGGCGGGACGCCGCGGCCGCGGTGTCCCGCCCCCGGACACGCCGGAGGCCGGCGGGCGGCCCCACTCCGCCCACCGGCCTCCCTTGCGGGGCCGCACGTTCCGCGAGGAGGTCGGCACTCCCCAGTAACCGACCGCCACGCGGTCACGGGAACCGTGCGGTCCCGGTCTCAGAACGTGAGGACGCCCGAACCGTGGGCGTTCATCACGCACTCGTTGGCGAAGGTGCGCTCGTACGAGATCCGCTGCCCCTGCCACACCCCGGCGACGGTGACGACGACCGGGTCGTACTGGTGGGTGCAGAACACGCCCTCGTCCATCGTGAGGGCCCGCAGGTCGCCGTTCACCTCGGCCAGTTCCCCGCACGCCGCGGTCGCGGCCGGGTGGGTGCCGGAGGGACCGGGAGCGCAGGTCAGGGTGACCGCGCGTTCCGGTGTGACGGTCGTGGCCCTCTCTCCGTGGCCCATGGTGAGCACCAGGGCCGACGGGGCGTAGAGCGCGGGGGGTGCGCCGTCCGGCGCGGCCGACGCGGCCCCGGCCAGAGGTGCGCAGACGGCTGCGGCGGTCAGGCCGATGGTGGTGGCCCAGCGCGCGGTGTTCCGCATTGTGTGCATCCTTCCGCTCGTTTCGACGACTTGCCGGCCCGTGCCCGGTGGTGCCGGACCGGCGAGCGGGAGTCTGCCGAGTCCGCCGCGGAAACACACGTCGACCGGACCGCTTTCGGTAACATTGCGTATTGAATCAGTGGCGCGAAGTCACAGAGCGCACGGGTGGGAACCCAGCAACCGCACGGGCGGCGCTTGCGCGAAGTGGCCAGATGGCCGAATTCCCGCTGTTACGCAATAGGCCTGAAACATTCCGTTTCCGTTCTCGACGGACCGTTCCGCAACACCTTCTGTTCATGATTCAGTCGGCTGGACGAGGAGAGGCGGGGACGGCGTATGACCCGGAACTGGGCGGACTTCCAGTACGAGATCTACCTGAACGGGATGACGGGTGCCGTGCCCCGGCTGCCCACGGACCTGACCCGGCTGGAGGAGCTGACCGAGCGGCGGCTCGGGCCCGGCCCGGTCGGTTACGTGGCGGGCGCCGCGGGCGACGGCGGTACCGCACGGGCCAACCGGGCGGCTCTCGCCCGCCGCCGGATCGTGCCGCGCATGCTGCGGGACGTGCACGAGCGCGATCTGTCGGTGGAGGTGCTCGGCCGCGCGCTGCCCGCGCCGCTCGCGCTGGCGCCGGTCGGGGTGCTGTCCCTGATGCATCCGGACGCCGAGCCGGCCGCGGCGCGGGCCGCCGCGGCGCACGGTGTGCCGTTCGTGCTGTCCTCGGCGTCCAGCACCCCGATGGAGCAGGTCGCGGAGGCGATGGGGGACGCGGAGCGCTGGTTCCAGCTGTACTGGCCGAAGGATCCCGAGGTCGCCCGGAGTTTCCTCGGCCGGGCGAAGGCCGCCGGGTTCACGGTCCTGGTGGTCACCCTGGACACCCCCCTGCTGTCCTGGCGGCCGCGCGACCTGGACCAGGCCTTCCTGCCGTTCCTGCACGGGGTGGGCACCGCCAACTACTTCTCGGATCCCGCGTTCCGGGCCGGTCTGGCCAAGCCCGTGCACGAGGATCCGGACGCGGCGGTGATGCACTTCGTCGGCATGTTCTCCGATCCCGCCAAGACCTGGCCCGACCTCGCGTTCCTGCGGGAGAACTGGGACGGTCCGATCCTCCTCAAGGGCGTGCTGCATCCGGACGACGCCCGGCTCGCGGCCGATGCCGGGATGGACGGGGTGGTGGTGTCCAACCACGGCGGCCGTCAGGTGGCCGGGGCCATCGCGGCGGCGGACGCGCTGCCCGGGGTGGTGGCGGCCGCCGGCGACCGGCTGACCGTGCTGTTCGACAGCGGTGTCCGCACCGGCGACGACGTCTTCAAGGCGCTCGCCCTCGGGGCGCGGGCCGTACTCGTCGGACGGCCGTACGTCTACGGGCTCGGCCTCGACGGACAGGCGGGCGTCGAGCACGTGATCCGCTGCCTGCTCGCCGAGCTGGACCTCACCCTCGCCCTGTCCGGGCACGCCGGCCCGGCCACGCTCGGGCCCGGCGACCTCGTGGAGGGGGCCGGCTGACCCCGCCGGGCACCGCGTGCCGGGCCGGGCGGCGGGCTCCCGTGCCCGCTGCCCGGTCCGGCGCGCGGTGCGTGTCACCGTCGCGGAGCGCCGTTCGGGCGGCCGGCCCGGCCGGCTCCGCGCGGCGTGCCGCCGGGGCGAGGGCGGGGCGGGCTACAGGGACTTCTCGGCAGAGGTCACCGGCTCGGTCACCCAGCGCTGGTCCTCGGTCCGGTCCCGCACCCTGACGACGACGTCGGCGTTCGCACCGGGGGCGGTCGGGGCGAGCGCCAGCCGTTCGTCCCAGCGGGGCAGCAACTCGCCCTGGCCGGTGAGCTCGTAGCGCACGTCGTCGCTCCGGTTCTCGCCGGCTTCGGCGCAGGTCGACAGGACGACGACCCCGGCGTCCTTGTGCGCGTCCAGGCACAGGCCCGGGTCGGCCACGCTGCGCAGCAGCCCGTCCTCCTCGTAGGTCCACTGCTGGCTCAGCCGCGAGGAGCAGCCCGTGAGCCGGGTGCCGGCGCCGTCCCGGGGCTCGCCCCGGGTGTCGAGGCACAGATCGGAGGCGACGTTGCGCAGGAGGGCCGGCTGCGGGCCCGTGGGCAGTCCGGCCACGCCCGGCGGGGACTCGGTCGGTACGACCCCCCGGCCGCCCGTCGCGCTGGTGGCGCCGGTCGGGTCGGTGCCGCCGCCGGGCGGGGAGCCCCCGGCGATGAGCACGCTCACCAGCACGCCGGCCGAGACGGCGCCGAGGCCGGTGAGCAGGGTCCTGGTGGAGCGCGCGGCGTCCGGGAGTCCGATGCCGGTGAGGCGGGCGGGGGCGGGGATCCGGGACAGCAGACGGTTCCGGCTGCCGCCCGACCGGTGCCCGCGGCGGGGGGTGCGGCCGCCGCGCGGGCCCGGCGCCGCCCGGCCCGGGCGCGAGTCGAGGTAGCGGCGGGCGCCCCAGCCGAGGACGGCCTCGGCGATGAGCGTGCCGAGTTCGCCCTCGAAATGGCTCAGCTGCTCGGCCGCGTTCCGGCAGTAGCGGCATTCCGCGAGGTGCCGCTGGACATCGGGGAGCAGGGTTCCGCCGCGGCGGA
>NZ_LIRG01000567.1:0-361 GCF_001419695.1 Streptomyces prasinopilosus | reverse complement strand
CGCGCATGCCGCGCCCGCCGGCCGGTTTCAGCAGCTCCGGCAGGGCACCGGCGGTCCGGTCGTCCGAGGCCCATTCCCGGACCGTGTCCCGTACCGCCACCAGCAGCACGGGGCGCAGGGCGACGGCCGGTTCACCGAGGGCGACCCGGTCCAGCACGCGGTGCTGCGCCGCCGCGGTGACCATGGCGGCGGCCGGTCCCGACGAGGCGAGGCAGACGGTCGCGTAGTCGTGCATGGCCGGCCAGTGACGTGCCGTCAGCATCGCGACGGAGTGGGTGGCCTCGCCCTCCGGGCGGCCTCGCAACCGTGTGGCGAGGGACTCGTCGGACTCCCCCGGGTCCCCGCCGGGAGGGGGGTGGGG
>NZ_LIRG01000566.1 GCF_001419695.1 Streptomyces prasinopilosus | reverse complement strand
GCGGCGGCGCCGCCGCGCCGCGGGCGGGCGGGACGGAGGGCCCGGAGCGGGCGCCGACCGACCGGGCGATGGACGAGCTGCGCGAGCTGCACGAGAAGCGGCAGGGCGAGCGGAGCGCCCAGGGCGAGGTCGGCGTCCGGTGGGCCTACGAGATCATCGCCCCGACACTCGCCGGAGCGGTCCTCATGGCGGTCCTGCTGGCCGTCGGCTGAATCCGGGGCCCGGGCCGGTGGTCCGGGCCGGGGCTCTCCGGACGGTCCTCGCGGACTGCCCGGCCCGCCGGAGGCCGGACTCCGGGCCGGGCCCGACGGCCGCACGGCGTCCGGTCGGCGGCGGATCGTCCGACGGAGGGCTTCCGGCCCGGGTCACCGGGGACCCGGGAGCCGGGCGCGCCCCGGAGCGCGGGCGGTGGGCCCGGAACGCGCGCGGCGCCCCGCCGGGGCCCGGCGGGCGAGGGCCGGGTCCGTCGCCCGGGGCCGGCCCGCGGGGACGGAACCGGACCGTCGTAGGCCCGGCCCCGCCGCCCGGCGCGGGCCGCCGCCGGGTGATCCGGGGCGGCGGGGGCGCCGGTGCCCGCCTCAGATGCCGGCCGCCGCCTTCAGGTCCCGCTTGACCGCGGCCAGCAGGGCCGTCGCCTCGGCGCGGGCCGCGGGCAGGGCCTCCCGCGCGGCGACCGGGACGACGACCTCCAGGTAGCACTTCAGCTTGGGTTCCGTACCGCTGGGGCGGACGATGACGCGGGCGCCCCGGAGGGTGTAGCGCAGGCCGTCGGTGGGCGGCAGGGCGTCCGTGCCCCGGGTCAGGTCCTCGGCCTCGGTGACCGGCAGGCCGGCCAGTGCGACCGGGGGGTTCTCGCGCAGCCGGCGCATCGCGTCCGCGATGAGGGACAGGTCCTCGACCCGCACGGACAGCTGGTCGGTGGCGTGCAGGCCGTGGGTCACGGCGAGGTCGTCGAGGAGGTCCGGGAGGGTGCGGCCCTCCTCCTTCAGCACGGAGGCCAGCTCGGCGAGGAGCAGGGCGGCGGTGATCCCGTCCTTGTCGCGTACGCCGTCCGGGTCGACGCAGTAGCCCAGCGCCTCCTCGTAGCCGTAGCGCAGGCCCTCGACCCTGGCGATCCACTTGAAGCCGGTCAGCGTCTCCTCGTGCGGCAGGCCCGCCCGCTCGGCGATGCGGGCCAGGAGGCTCGACGAGACGATCGACTCGGCGAACGTGCCGCTCGCCCCGCGGCGGACCAGGTGGGCGGCGAGCAGCGCCCCCACCTCGTCGCCGCGCAGCATGCGCCAGTCCCCGCCGGCGTCCCTGACGGCCGCGGCGCAGCGGTCGGCGTCCGGGTCGTTGGCGATGACCAGGTCCGGCTCCGCCTCGCGGGCCGTCGCGAAGGCCAGGTCCATCGCCCCGGGCTCCTCCGGGTTGGGGAAGGCGACGGTGGGGAAGTCCGGGTCGGGTTCGGCCTGCTCGGTGACCAGCACCGGTTCGGGGAAACCGGCCCGCGCGAAGGCGGCGAGCAGGACGTCCTTGCCGACGCCGTGCATCGCCGTGTAGACCGTGCGGGCGCTGCGGGGGGAGCCCTCGGCCAGCACCGCGTCCGTGCGGGCGAGGTAGGCGTCCAGGACGGAGTCGTCCAGGGTCTCCCAGCCGGCGTCGGGACGCGGGACGTCGTTCAGGGACCCGACGGCCGCGATCCCGGCGGCGATCTCCGCGTCGGCCGGGGGGACGATCTGGGAGCCGTCGCCGAGGTACACCTTGTAGCCGTTGTCGCGGGGCGGGTTGTGGCTGGCGGTGACCTCGACCCCGGCGACCGCGCCGAGGTGCCGTACGGCGAAGGCCAGCACCGGCGTGGGCAGCGGCCGGGGCAGGACGGCGGCCCGCAGCCCGGCCCCCGTCATGACGGCGGCCGTGTCGCGGGCGAAGTCCGCCGACTTGTGGCGGGCGTCGTAGCCGATCACCACGAGGCCGCCGGTGTGCCCCTGCTTCCCGAGGTACGCGGCGAGGCCGGCGGCGGCGCGGATCACGACGCTGCGGTTCATGCGCATCGGGCCGGCGCCCAGTTCGCCGCGGAGGCCCGCGGTGCCGAACTGGAGGGTGCCGCCGAAACGGGCGGCGAGCTCGGTGACGTCGCCGGCGTCGAGGAGCGCCGCGAGTTCCGCGCGGGTCTCGGGGTCGGGGTCCTCGGCGAGCCAGGTGCGGGCGCGAGTGGTCAGGTCGTCGTGCACGTGTCGGTCAGCCTCTCGAATGGTTCGTTGCGTCGTCCCGCCCCGCGAGGGGGCCCCGGGCGGAGGGCCCGGCGGGTGCCCCGCGGAAGGCCCCTCCCCGGGGCCCGCCGCGGGGTGTCCCGTGAAGGGCCCCTACAGGCGGCCCAGGACCTGGGTCAGGAGGGTGCCCATCCGGGCGGCCGAGTCGCGGCCCGCCTGGAGGACCTCCTCGTGGTTGAGGGGCTCACCGGTCATGCCGGCGGCGAGGTTGGTGACCAGGGAGATGCCGAGCACCTCCGCACCCGCCTCCCGCGCCGCGATGGCCTCGAGCACCGTCGACATGCCCACCAGGTCCGCCCCGATCACCCGTGCCATGCGGATCTCCGCCGGGGTCTCGTAGTGCGGGCCGGGGAACTGGGCGTAGACGCCCTCCTCCAGGCTCGCGTCGATCTCCTTGCACAGCGCCCGCAGCCGCGGGGAGTACAGGTCGGTGAGGTCGACGAAGTTGGCGCCGACGATGGGGGAGGTGGCCGTGAGGTTGATGTGGTCGCTGATCAGGACCGGCTGGCCGGGGCGCATGCCCTCGCGCAGACCGCCGCAGCCGTTGGTCAGGACGATCGTCTTGGCGCCGGCGGCGACGGCGGTG
>NZ_LIRG01000565.1 GCF_001419695.1 Streptomyces prasinopilosus | reverse complement strand
GGAGCGCTTGGCCGGGTCGGTGACGAACGGGGTCGCGAACTTCGACTCCTCGGCCCAGCCGTACAGGCGGGTCGACGAGTCCTCGGTGCGGCCGGTGGCGAAGTCGAGGCCGCCCTGGCCGTTGATCCACTTCAGCTGTTCGTTGAGGAGGAACAGGGTGGACAGGGCCGGGGTGTTGTACGTCTGGTTCTTGCGGGAGTTGTCGATCGCCGTGGGGAGGCTGAAGAACTCCGGGATGTGGCGGCCGCCCGCGTGGATCCGCTCGGCGCGCTCGATCGCGGCCGGGGAGAACACGCCGATCCACAGGCCGCCCTCGGAGGCGAAGGACTTCTGCGGGGCGAAGTAGTAGACGTCCGTCTCGGCGATGTCGACGGGCAGGCCGCCGGCGCCGCTCGTCGCGTCCACCAGGACCAGGGAGCCCTCGTCGGCGCCGGGCACCCGCTCGATGGGCATGGCGACGCCGGTGGAGGTCTCGTTGTGCGTGAAGGCGTAGACGTCCACGCCGGCCTCGGCGGCCGGCTCGGGGTGCGTGCCCGGGTCGGCGGCGATCACGGTCGGTTCGGCCAGCCACGGGGCGAGCCGGGCGGCCTTGGCGAACTTGGAGCTGAACTCGCCGAAGGTGAGGTGCTGCGACCTGTTCTCGATCAGGCCGTGGGTCGCGACGTCCCAGAACGCGGTGGAGCCGCCGTTGCCGAGGACGACCTCGTAGCCCTCGGGGAGCCGGAACAGCTCGCCGATGCCCTCGCGCACCTCGCCGACCAGGTTCTTCACCGGGGCCTGGCGGTGGGAGGTGCCCAGCAGGGACGTGCCGGTCGCGGCCAGCGCGTCCAGCGCTTCCGTCCGCACCTTGGAGGGGCCCGCGCCGAAACGACCGTCGGCGGGCTTGATGTCAGCAGGAATCCGGATCTCAGCCACAACCCCGGAGCCTAGCGGCTCGGGGAAACCCGGGTGAAGCATCGTCCGTCGGCTGAGACGCGGACGGAGGGGGCGGCCGGACGGACGTTTCCCGTCCGGCCGGCCGTGCGGTCCCGTCCCCGGGGCCGCCCCGTCGCGTCAGTCCAGGGTCACCGGCAGCTCGTACAGGTCGTTCTGGGTGACCACCGGCTTGTTGCGCAGTTCGTCCGCCGGGACCGCCAGGTCCAGCTTCGGGAAGCGCGCGTACAGGGCCGGCAGGGCCACGCCCGCCTCCAGGCGGGACAGGGCCGCGCCGGGGCACACGTGCGGGCCGTGGCCGAAGGAGATGTGCCGGTGGGCGCTCTCCCGGGTGATGTCGAAGACGCCGGCGCTCGGGCCGTGCGCCCGCTCGTCCCGGCCGATCGCGGCGTACGACACGATCAGCGCCTCCCCGGCCGGGAGGACCCTGTCCCCGACGGGCACGTCCTCGGTCGCGAACCGGACCAGGACGTGGGAGGTGGGGGTCGCGTACCGCAGGGTCTCCTCGACCACCGCCGACCAGTCGGCCCCGCCGGACAGCACCAGCTCCCGCTGCTCGGGGTGCAGGGAGAGGTTCACCACCGCGTTGACGATGAGGGAGATCGTCGTCTCGTGGCCGGCGGCCACCATCAGCTGGAGCGTGGCGACGATCTCCTCGTCGGTGAGGCGGTCGCCGTCCTCCGAGGCCTGGATCAGCGCGGAGGTCAGGTCGTCGCCCGGGTTCTCCCGCTTGTGCGCGACCGTCTCGGTCATGATCCCGGCCAGTTCGGTCAGCGTCGCGACGACCTCCTCGGGCGGGGTCTGCGTGGAGAAGAACTTCTCGAAGAGCTCCTTCAGGCGCGGCAGCCGCTCCTCCGCGAGCCCCATCAGGTCGGCGATCACGTACATCGGCAGCGGGTAGGCGAACAGGGCCTTCAGGTCGACCGTCCCGCCGGGCGCCGCGGCCACCTGGTCCAGCAGGCCCTCGGTCAGCTCCGTGACCCGCTCGCGCATCCGCTCCACCCGGCGCACGGTGAGCGCCTGCGCGACCAGGGTGCGCAGCCGGCGGTGGTCGGCGCCGTCCACGGTGAGCATGGAGCGGGGCGGGTTGGCCAGGCCGATCAGCGGCCAGTCGGGGGCGATCTCGCCGCGCTGCCAGGCGCCCCAGACGTTGATGTCCTTCACCAGGCGGGGGTCGGTGAGCAGCTTCTTGGCCTCGGCGTGGTGCGTGACCGCCCACACCGGCACGCCGCCCGGCAGGACCACGCGGGCGAGCGGGCCCGCGGCGCGCAGCGCCGCGCTCTCCGCGTCCAGGTCGGAGACGAACGGGTCCAGGGGGATCGGGTTGCCCTCGGTGCCGGGCTCGGTGCCGGGCGCGGGTGTCCGGGTGTCCGTACCAGCCGTCATGTGCGGGAGCCTCCAAGGGCGGAAGTGGGTGTGAAGGTGACCGGAAGTGAGGACATGCCGCGCAGCCACGGCGACGGGCGGCGGGACAGGGACGCGGCCGGCACCGCCAGGTCGATGTCGGGCAGGCGGTCCAGGACGACCTCGATGCCGGTCCGCGCGATCACCTCGGAGATCTCCTGGGCGGGGAACGGGCAGCGGTGCTCCCCGTGGCCGAAGGAGAAGTGGGCGCTGTTGCCGCCGGTCAGGGCCGAGCCGTCGGTCCGCACCTGCGGATCGGAGTTGGCGCCCTGGAGGCCGAGGAGCACCATGTCGCCGGCGCGGATGCGGCGCCCGCCCAGCTGGGTGTCGCGGGAGGCCCAGCGGCCGGCCACGTTCTGGGTGGGGGTGTCCTCCCACAGCACCTCGTTCATCGCCTCGGCGACGCTGTTGCGGCCGCCGAACAGGGAGGCGGCGAACCGCTTGTCGGTCAGCATCAGGTGCAGGGAGTTGCCGATCCAGTCGGCGGTCGGCTGGTGCCCGGCCGCCATCATCACCATCAGGTCCTGGACGACCTCCTCGTCGGTGAACCCGGAGGTGTCGGCGAGCATCCGCGACGCCACGTCGTCGGCGGGCTCCTTGCGGCGCGCGGCGACCAGGTCGGTCATCGACGTGAACAGGTGGGTCTGGCCCGCCAGCGCCCGCTCCCGCCCGTCGATCATGTCGTTGAGGGCGGTGACGAGCGCCGGTCCCTGTTCGTCGGAGAAGCCGTAGAGCCGGGTCAGCACGCGCACGGGCAGCAGCATCGCGAACTCGTTGACGATGTCGGCCGTGCCCCGGGGGCAGATGCCGTCGATCAGTTCGTCGGCGAACCTCTCGGCGTAGCCGCGCAGTTCGAACGGGTCCACCGCCTCCAGCGCGTGGACCAGCATCCCGGCCCGCTCGCGGTGGCGCTCGCCGACGGTGTAGAGGATCGACGGCTGCTTGCGGCCGATCATCGGCAGCAGCGGCCAGTCGTCGGGGATGTTCTCCCACTGGTTCCACAGGTCGGAGTCGCGGCTGAACAGCACCGGGTCGCCGGTGATCTGGTGCAGTTCGCGGTAGCCGAGCACCAGCCAGGCCGGTACGTCGCCGTCCAGGATCACCGGGACCACGCTGCCGTGGTCGCGCCGCATCCTCCGGTACACCCCGGCGGGGTCGTCCTGGAGGAGGGGGCCGCTGAAGTGGACCGGGTGGGGAGCGGAAGCGGGGCTCACACCAGCTCCTGACGGGGGGCTCGGGCCTGGTCGGCGTAGAGGGTCTGGATGTGCTCCACCAGTGTGATCAGCACCAGCTTGCTGGACTCCCGGGAACGCGCGTCGCAGGTGACCAGCGGGACGTGCGGGTCGAGGTCGAGGGCCTCGCGGATCTGCTCCGGCGCGAAGGTGTGGCCGCCGAAGTCGTTGCAGGCCACGATGAACGGCGTGCCGTGCTTCTCCAGCCGGTCGATGGCGTACCAGGAGTCGTCGATGCGCCGGGTGTCGACGAGGACGACCGCGCCCAGGGTGCCGGAGAACAGCCGGTCCCACAGGAACCAGAAGCGCTCCTGGCCGGGCGCCCCGAACAGGTACAGCACGTTGTGGCTGTCCAGGGTGATGCGGCCGAAGTCGAAGGCCACGGTCGTCGAGGTCTTGCCGTGCACCCCGCTGAGGTCGTCGACGGCCTCGCCGGCCTGGGTCATCGTCTCCTCGGTGTTGAGGGGACGTATCTCGCTGACCGAGCGGACCATCGTCGTCTTGCCGGCGCCGAAGCCGCCCACGACCACGATCTTGAGTCCGTTGTCGGCCGACACGCCCAGTGGTGTACGCGTGTCAGAGGTTGCGGAGTCCAACGAGCACCTGCTCCAGGATGTCGGGGTCGGGTACGGCGGCCTTGCGCGGGTGCCGGGCGCTGACGCGGCCCGACGCCTGGAGGTCGGCGAGCAGGATGCGGGTGATGCTCACCGGCAGCTTCAGCTCGGCCGCGATCTCCACGACCGCCGTGGGCCGTTCGGTCAGCCGGAGGATCGCGGCGTGCTCGGACTGCATGCCGGGCACCGGATCGCATTCGGCGACGACCAGCGTGACCAGGTCGAAGGGGTTGTCGGGCCCGGACCGGCTGCGTCCGCCGGTGACGGTGTAGAGGCGGTCCGGGGAGTCGTCCCTGCCCGGCCTGCTCATGAGGAGCGCGGAGGAGCGGTCAGGTGGTCCCCGAGCTGTTCCACGAGCTCGCTCATGTTGTGCCCGATGAGCCCGGCGTCGGCGTCCTCACTGGTGACCACGGCCAGGTGCGCGCCCTGGCCG
>NZ_LIRG01000564.1 GCF_001419695.1 Streptomyces prasinopilosus | reverse complement strand
CACCGAGGCCGCCGCGACCGCCACGCACGACTGGTCACCCTTGATCACGGTTCGGACCCGCCAGGGCGCGCCGAGGTAGTCGTGCTTGCCGTCGAGTATCACCGCGTCGGGCCGGACCGGCAGTCCTTCGAGCGCGCGTACCGCCGCCAGCCGCAGCGCGGCCGTCATCCCCAGTCGGTCGATCTCCTCGTGGGACGCGTGGCCCAGGGCGTACGACGTCACCCAGTCCCGCAACGTCCGGTCGAGCGCGTCGCGCCGCTTGACGGTGAGGAGTTTGGAGTCGGTGAGGCCCTCGGGAGGCCGGCGCAGTCCGGTGACCGCCGCGCAGACGGTGACGGGACCGGCCCAGGCGCCGCGCCCCACCTCGTCGACACCTGCGACGATCTTCGCCCCGGTGGTGGCGCGGAGGGAGCGCTCGACAGTGTGAGTCGGTGGTTCGTACGGCATGGCGCCCTTAGCGTACGCCGCCCGGAACGGCCCTCGACACCCAGGTCGCCCGAGCGGGCCGGGGTCCCGGAGGTCCGGGGCCGGGAGCCCGTCGGTCGCAGCGGCGGACCCGTCGGCAGGCCGGTCGGCCCCCGCACAGCGACGCCCACCCCTTCGCTTCCGCACATCCCGGGGCGGCGCCTTCTCATCGCCGGACGGCGCCGGGGGCACGGCCGTTCGCCGCGTCGACACGCATCTCTCCCTGCTCGGCACAGCGCTTGATGCCGCGCTCGATATCGTGCCCGATCATCCCCCGGAGCATTCCGGCGGTCGGTTCCACGTCCCCTTCGAAGCTCACGACGGGGAACCGTTGCGCCCGCACGGATCGCATGTGTGAAGGACCGGTCACAGGGTGAGATCCGGTCGGGAGCGCACCGCGCCCCGGCACGACCGGCCGCCGGAGCTACACCGGCATCCAGCTCGGCAGTGCCTCGACCCGCTCGACCCACCCGGCGGGCGGTGTCCCGGCCTTCCCCGCCGCGACCACCCCGCCCACGATGGCGCAGGTCGTGTCGACGTCCCCGCCCGCCTGAGCCGTGGTCCAGAAGGCCTGCTCGTAGTCGCCCAGGGCGCGGGCCGCCGACCACAGCGCGAAGGGAACGGTGTCGTGGGCCGTCGTCCGCCGCCCGCACCCCAGCACGGCGGCGACGGTGGCCGTGTCCGCGTAGTCGAGCATGTCCCGGGCCCGCCGCAGCCCCGCGCCGACCGCACTCCTCCTGGGCACCAGCGCGACCACCCCGTCGAGCAGGGCCTCGGGGCCGGGCGGCCCGCCGGGGGCGGCGGCGAGTGCGGCCGCCGCGGCGACGGCCATCGCGCCGACCACGGCCTCGCGGTGCTGGTGGGTGGGGTAGGCCGAGATCTCGGCCTGGTGGGTTGCCTGCTCCGGATCGTCCGCGTACCAGGCGCCCAGGGGTGCGACGCGCATCGCGGCACCGTTGCCCCAGGACCCCTGGCCGTTGAAGAGGGCGGCGGCGAGTTCGCGCCAGTCCCCGCCCTCACGGACCAGCCGCAGCAGCCGGCCGACCGCGGGCCCGTAGCCCCGGTCGAAGTCGTGGTGCCCGGCGAAGGAGCCCGCGAGGGCGTCCTGGTCGATCCGCTGGTGGGAGGCGAGGACGGCGACGACCGAGCAGGCCATCTCGGTGTCGTCCGTCCACTGCCAGGGGCCCGGGGGCAGCTCGCGGCGCATGAGCAGCGGATAGTTCACCGGGACGAAGAACTGCGAGCCCAGCGCGTCCCCCACCGACAGTCCGCGCAGGCTGGACAGGGCGCGGGCCAGGCGCCCCGCGGAGGTGGAGTCGGCGGTCGTCATCGTCCTGCCACCCTATCCGGTGATCCCGTACGGTTCCGGCTGCCGCCACTGCTCGAAGGGCCGGTCGAGCGTGTACTTGCCGTCCTCCCCCAGGACGAGGACCCGCATCTCGGCGTTACCCGGGTTCGACAGGGATTCGAACTCCGCGACGGTCCAGTGGAACCACCTCATGCAGAACAGCCGCATGGCGAGACCGTGCGTCACGATGAGGACGTTCGGCGGGTGGTCGGGGGCGTCGAAGCTGCGGAACAGGCTCTCCAGGAAACCGTCGACCCGGTCGTAGACGTCGGCGCCGGACTCGCCCTGGGCGAAGCGGTAGAAGAAGTGGCCGTACGCGTCCCGGTACGCCTTCTGCAGACGGACGTCCTTCAGGTCCTGCCAATTCCCCCAGTCCTGCTCGCGCAGTCTCGGCTCCTCCCGCACGCGTATGAGCTCCGGGTCGAGGCCGAAGGCGCTCAGCGTCTGGTGCGTACGGCGGTAGGGGGAGACGTACACGCTGACGCGCTCCCGCCCGAACAGGTCGCGCAGCCTCTTGCCCGTCTCCTCCGCCTGCCGCCGGCCCCGCTCGGTCAGGGCCAGCGCGTGATCGGGTTCGCGCTCATAAACGGAGTCGTCGACGTTGCCCGTTGATTCACCGTGCCGGACGAGGACGATGCGCCGTGGTCGTGCCATGCTGAAACCCTAGAACGGGCGACGGCCGACCGAGCACCCGTACGCGCCCCATACGGCACAGGTCACACACTCCCCGCGGTGCGGGACGGTTCCGCGCCCCGGCGCGTCACACCGTCCAGACCGGCTCCATGTCCACGATGTCCCCCGTGAGGGCCACGATGTCGGCCTCCGTCTGCGCCCGCAGCGCGAGACGTTCCACGCGTTCGGTGCGGTACTTGCCGTGCTCGGCCGCCGACCACCACATCGACAGCACCAGGAACTCGTTGCCGGGGGCCTCGCCGAACAGTCCCCGGACCATGCCGGGCGAACCCGCCATCGCCGGGTTCCAGACCTTCTCGTGCATCAGCACGAAATGCTCCGCGCGCTCCTCGTGGACCCGGCACAGCGCCACTCTCAGCAGGTCGACGTCCGTGAAGCGCGGTTCGAAGCCGGTCTTCACGTCGAAGCGGTGGTCGAACAGCCTGACCCGCGCGTCCTTGAAGGTGCCCGACTGCGTGGCGGCGAGCCGGTCGTGGGACCGGGCCATGAAGGAGTCGTAGAAGGCGCGGCTCTCCCAGAAGGAGAAGATGTGCGCCACGTCCTGCCGTCCCCGGCTCCAGCCCCCGCCCTGTCCACGAAACCCCGG
>NZ_LIRG01000563.1 GCF_001419695.1 Streptomyces prasinopilosus | reverse complement strand
GGGTCGGGGTGCTCGCCCTCGATCGCGCGCAGGCCGCTGCCGCCGGTGGAGCCCTCGATGCGGAGCCGGGTGCCGTACTTCATGACCTCGGTCTTCTGGCGGTGGACGTGCCCGGCCAGGACGAGGGGCACCGTGCCGTCCACCTCGCGGGCCGCCGCCGGCTCATGGGCGACGGCCACGTCGACCGGGGTGCCGGCGGCCCGCTGGTCCCGCAGGGCGGAGGCCAGCCGGGCACCCGCGAGTTCCTGGGACTGCTCGGCGCCGGGCTTCCTGGAACGGTCCGGGGTGAACTGCGGGTCCCCGATGCCGGCGAAGCGCAGGCCCGCGACGGTCCTGGCCCGTCCGCCGTCCAGGACGTGGACGTTCTCGAGGCCTTCGAGGTAGCGCTGGGTGACGAGCGAGTCGTGGTTGCCGCGGACCCAGACGTAGGGGGCGCCGAGGTCCTCGACGGGGTCGAGGAAGCCGTTCTCGGCGGCGGTGCCGTGGTCCATGGTGTCGCCGGAGTCGACGATGACGTCCACCCGGTACTGCTCGACGAGCGAGGCGATGATCGTCCAGCTCGCCGGGTTGAGGTGGATGTCGGAGACGTGCAGGACCCGCAGGGTGGTCGGGTCGGGCTGGTAGGCGGGGAGGGTGGAGGTGGCGTCGTAGAGCTTCGTCACGTTGGTGACCAGGCGGGCCAGCTCCTTCTGGTAGACGTCGAACTCCGTGACGATGCTGCGGGCGTTGCCGACCAGGGAGGGCGCCGAGGAGAGCAGCCCGGAGAACCTCGGCTCGAGGACGGAGTCCGGGTTCCAGGTGGCGTACGCGGTGCCGCCGGACGCGGCCAGCAGGGTGAGGGCGAGACCGCCCGCGGTCAGGGCCCGGCGCGGGCGGCGGTAGACGGCGAGGCCGAGGACGGTGGCGCCGGTGACGACGGCGACGACGGAGCGCACGGCGAGGTCGGCGGTGCCGCGGGCGATGTCCCGGGTGACCTCGTCCTGGAGGCCGGAGAGGCGCTCGGGGTGGTCCACAAGGGCCTGGGAGCGGGCGGGGTCCAGCCGGTCGACGTTCACGTCGAGGCGGACGGGCGCGTGGTGGCTGTCGAGTTCCAGTGCTCCCAGGGGAGAGACGTTGATCTTCGTGCCGCCGGCGAGGGACGGGCGCAGGGTCATGGTCGTGTCCATGGGACCGACGGGGACGCGCACGTTGCCCACGACCAGCAGGCCGAGCCAGGCGCCGAGCAGGACGACGGCGAGGAGCCCGGCGACGCGCTTCCAGGGACGGGACGGCCGCGCGACGAGCGCGGTGGTGACGGCCGCCGCCGGGGCGGCGGGCCGGCGGGGACGGTGACGGCGGGAGCGGAGACGGCCGAGGGCCCGCGGGACCCTTCGGGCGCGGTGCCGGAGGTTCCCGACTGCGGCGGGGACGCGTGCCATTGATCCCGTATGCCCGTGCGGCGCGCCGGATATGCGGGGCGTCCGGCGGGACTCCTGCGGACGGGTCATGGCCGACAATGGCCCTGTGCTGGAGATGACGCGTGGGGAGTTCGAGGAACTGGTCGCCGAGGCGCTCGACCGGATCCCGCCGGAGCTGACGCGGCTGATGGACAACGTCGCGGTGTTCGTCGAGGACGAGCCGCCGGCGGACGATCCCGAGCTGCTGGGGCTGTACGAGGGGACCCCGCTGACCGAGCGGGGCGAGTGGTACGCGGGGGTGCTGCCGGACCGGATCACCGTCTACCGGGGGCCGACCCTGCGGATGTGCGAGTCCCGGGAGGACGTCGTCGCCGAGGCGGAGATCACCGTGGTGCACGAGATCGCGCACCACTTCGGCATCGACGACGCCCGGCTGCACGCACTCGGCTACGGATAGGTCACCGGCTTGTCACCGGTGCGCCGACGGCGTGTCCTCCTGCGGGTGACGGGAGTTGGGCAGTCCGACCCAGCATCCCGACCGGAGGTGGCCTCGTGCGCCCCTTGTACGTACCCGTCCGCCTGGCCGCCACCGTCCTGGCCGTCGTCGCCGCCGCCGGCTGCATGAGCGTCGGCGGGGAGGGGCCCGCCGACGCTCATGCAGC
>NZ_LIRG01000562.1 GCF_001419695.1 Streptomyces prasinopilosus | reverse complement strand
CCGGGCCGGCGCCGGCCCGGCCCGGCTCCTAGAAGAACTCCGACCAGGGCTGGTCCCAGACCTGCTTGACGCACAGGACCAGGAAGAGGAGGCCCGCGACGACGAGCATGCCGTTGCTGAGGATGCCGTTGCGCCATGCGCGGGGGGTGCGGGCGGAGTTGAGGAGCCAGAGCAGGGTGAGGGCGAGGAAGGGCATGAAGGCGGCGCCCAGGACGCCGTAGAGGATGATCAGGCGGAAGGGCTGGCCCTCGAAGAGGAGGACCATGGGCGGGAAGGTCAGCCACAGCAGGTAGGCGCGGAACGGCCAGGACTTCTCCGGGCGGCCGGAGGCGATGGCCTCGCCCGTCGACACCTTCACCTTCTTCCGGCCGCGCGCCACGAAGTCGGCGAACATCAGGCTCACTCCGTGCCACACGCCGATCAGCGACGTGAACGACGTGGCGAAGAAGCCGATCAGGAAGAACTTCGCCGTCGCGGTGCCGTACCTGTCCTCCAGGACGTCGCTCAGCTGCACCAGGCCCTGGTCGCCCTTCTCCAGCGCGAGCCCCGCCGAGTGCAGGAGTTCGGCGCCGACGAAGAGCATCGCGACGACGAAGACGCCGGTGGTGACGTACGCGACGCGGTTGTCGAGGCGCATCACCTTCATCCACCCCGTGTCGGTCCAGCCCTTGGCGTTGACCCAGTAGCCGTACGCGGCCAGCGTGATCGTGCCGCCGACGCCGCCGATCAGGCCCAGGGTGTAGAGGACCGAGTCGTCCGCGTCGGGAAGGACCGGGAGCAGCCCGGCGAAGGCGTCCCCCAGGTTCGGGGCCACCCTGACCGCCAGGTAGACGGTCACCGCGAACATGACGCCCACCAGGACCGTCATGACCTTCTCGAAGACCGCGTACCGGTTGAACCAGACGAAGGCCAGACCCACCAGGGCACAGGCGATGCCCCACCATTCGAGGTCCATCACGTCCGGGAAGAGGGCCTGCAGGGGCAGCGCGCTCGACGACATCGCCGCCGCTCCGTAGACGAAGCCCCAGACGACGACGTAGAAGCCGAAGAAGTACGTGGTCCAGCGGCCCAGGCTCGCCCAGCCGTCGAACAGGGTGCGGCCGGTGGCCAGGTGCCAGCGGCCCGCCGCCTCGGCGAGGGAGATCTTCACCAGGCATCCGATGACCGCCGCCCACAGGAGGGTGTAGCCGAAGCTGCTGCCGGCGACGAGGGTGGCGACCAGGTCGCCGGCGCCCACTCCCGTCGCGGCGACGACGATGCCGGGGCCGATGTACCTCCAACTGGACTTGCGGGGCTGAGGGCCGGAGCCGGCGTCGGGTGGGGCTCCGGTGTCCTGGGTGTTTCCCGTGGTGTCCGCCATGAGGGCCAAGAAAGCGGATGGGTGCCCGTCGGGCAAGAGGGCGTGCCGGGATCCCCACCGGACGCGCGGGGACGCGGACGCCGCCCCCGGAGGCGATATTGACCTGATCATGACACGCGCGGACGATGACGGCACCGCACCACGCACGTCGCCATGAGCAACCCCACCTCCCACAAGGACACTTCATGCGACTTCGCACCCGCGGCAGACGCGGCGGACGCTCCGCCGTGCTCGCCGCGCTCCTCGCCCTGGCCCTCGCCGCGCCCGTGTCGATGACGGCCACGGAGGCCGGCGCCGACAGCGCGGAACGGGCCGCGCCGTCGGCCGACGACATCCGCCAGTACGAGATCCACCAGCACACGACTCCCGTGACCCGTACGGCGATCCAGCGGTCCGGGGTCACCGTGGACGAGGCCGACGAGGAGACGGTGGTCGTCTCCGGCCGCGCGGAACAGATCCGCACCCTGCGCCGGCAGGGGTACGAGGTCACGCCGTTGGGTTCGGCCCCCGACCGCTCCTCCGCCGGCGACGTCCGCCTGTTCGACTTCCCCTCGGCCGACTCCCGCTACCACAACTACGCCGAGATGAACGCGGAGATCGACCAGCGGCTGGCGGCGTACCCGAACATCATGAGCAAGCGGGTGATCGGCCGGTCCTACCAGGGCCGGGACATCGTCGCCATCAAGATCAGCGACAACGTGACGGCGGACGAGAACGAACCCGAGGTCCTGTTCACCCACCACCAGCACGCGCGCGAGCACCTGACCGTGGAGATGGCGCTGTACCTGCTGCGCGAGTTCGGCGCCGGCTACGGCAGCGACTCGCGGATCACCAACATGGTCAACGGCCGGGAGATCTGGATCGTCCCCGACCTCAACCCGGACGGCGGCGAGTACGACATCGCCACCGGCTCCTACCGTTCCTGGCGCAAGAACCGCCAGCCCAACTCCGGTTCGTCGTATGTCGGCACCGACCTGAACCGCAACTGGAACTACCGCTGGGGCTGCTGCAACGGCTCCTCCGGCTCCACCTCCTCCGAGACCTACCGGGGTTCGGCTCCCGAGTCCGCGCCCGAGGTGAAGGTCGTCGCCGACTTCGTGCGCAGCCGGGTCGTGGGCGGGGTGCAGCAGATCAAGGCGGGCGTCGACTTCCACACGTACAGCGAGCTGGTGCTGTGGCCGTTCGGCTACACCTACTCCGACACCACGACCGGGATGACGGCCGACGACCAGGCCGCCTTCCGGACCGTCGGCCAGAAGATGGCGGCGAGCAACGGCTACACGGCCCAGCAGTCCAGCGACCTGTACATCACGGACGGGTCGATCGACGACTACCTGTGGGGCACGCACAAGATCTTCGGCTACACCTACGAGATGTACCCGAGGTCCTCCTCGGGCGGCGGCTTCTACCCGCCCGACGAGGTCATCGAACGGGAGACGTCCCGCAACCGGGACGCCGTCCTGCAGCTCCTGGAGAACGCGGACTGCATGTACCGCTCCATCGGGAAGGCGGCGCAGTACTGCAGTTAGCGGTACCGCCGCCGCCCGTCGCGAGGAGCCCCCGCGGCGCCTAGACCGCGGGGCCGGCGTCCGGCCCGGGCTTGTCCGCGTCGTCGTCGGACGGGTCCGCGCCGGCGTCGGATCCGGTCTTGCCGGTGACGGCGTCCGGGTCCGACGGATCGGCGTCGGGCGAGTCCGTGCCGGGAGCCTCCGCCCCGGACGCCCCGGACGTCTCCGCCCCGGACGTCTCCGCCCCGGACGTCTCCGCCCCGGACGTCTCCGCCTCGGACGTCCCGTCGTCGAAGTAGGCGTCCAGGACCGCGTCCAGTTCCATGTCCCACGCGGCGAAGCGGCCGCGGGACGGGGCCTCGATCTCGATCGGGTACCAACGGCCTTCCGTGGTGTGGACGGTGACCGTGTACCGCTTGCCGAAGCGGGCGGTCTCCGTCTCCACCGCGCCGATCTCGTCCCAGCGGAACTCGCACGCCTGGTCGTCCAGCCGGAGCCGCACGCCGCTGTGATCGACGACGATCCCGGCCCGGCGGTCGGACGCCTCGAAGACGGGGCCGTCGGGGGCGGGCTCCCCCTCGGACGACCCGGCGGCCCCGGGGTCCGCGGAAGCCTCCGCGGTACCGGAAGTCCCGGGCTTCTCCGGTGAGGTCGCCGCCTCCGGCTCCGGCACCGCGTCCCGCGGCTCCTCCTCGCCCTTCGAGCCCTTCGCGTCCTTCACGTCCGCCTCGCGGTCGGACGTGCCGGACACGGGTGCGGTGAGCCCGGGAATGAAGGCCGGGTCGAATCCGGCGCCTTCCAGGGGCTGGGGCTGGCTGCTCGAACCTATGCGCTGCTCCACACCGGATGAGTATGGTGGACGATCCCGTGTGGAGCACAGCCAGCCCCTCACTTCGTTATCAGACGCCTACATGCGTCCCGCCGTCCGTATGAATCGGACGATGATCACACGGGGCGAGGCGGACGCGGCGTCAGACGAACAGGCTGAGCACCGCCGCGACCGCGAAGCCCGCGACCGACAGGACGCTCTCCAGCACCGTCCAGGTCTTCAGCGTGTCCCGCTCGCTGATGCCGAAGTACTTGGCGACCATCCAGAACCCGCCGTCGTTGACGTGCGAGGCGAAGATGGAGCCCGCGGAGATGGCCATGATGACCAGTGCCACGAACGCCTGCGAGTGGTCCCCCTCGGACAGCAGCGGGGCGACGATGCCCGCCGTCGTGACGATCGCCACCGTCGCCGAGCCCTGCGCCACCCGGAGCACCACGGAGATCAGGTACGACAGGACGATCACCGGCAGGCCGACGTCGTTGAACGTGTCGGACAGCGCCTGGGCGACGCCGCTCCCCTTGAGGACCGCGCCGAAGACACCGCCGGCGCCGACGACCAGCAGGATGTTGCCGACCGGCTTCAGCGAGGCCGTCGAGACGGTCTCCAGGGACTTGCGGGACCAGCCGCGGCGGATGCCGAGCAGGTAGTACGCCATGAACAGGGCGATGGTGAGCGCGACGAACGGGTGGCCGAAGAACTCGACGACCGAGCGCAGCGTGGACTCCTCCAGGGCGATCGAGGAGAACGTCGAGGCGAGGATCAGCAGGAGCGGCGTGCCGATGATGCCGAGGACGGTGCCGAGCGGCACGGGCGTCTCACGCGGTTCCACGCCCGCGGCGCGCTGCTCGTCGAGGACGGCCCGGCGGGACTCCTCGGCGGCCTCGACCATGTCCTGCGGGACGGCGACGAAGATCCGCCGGCCGATCCAGGCGGAGTAGACCCAGGCGGCGACGACGGCCGGGAGGCCGGTGACCACGCCCATGAGGATGACCCAGCCGAGGTCGACGTCGAGCAGTCCGGCGGCGGCGACCGGGCCGGGGTGCGGGGGCAGGAAGGCGTGGGTGACGGACAGGCCGGCGAGCAGGGGCAGGCAGTAGAGCAGGATCGACTTGCCGGAGCGCTTGGCGGCGGCGTAGACGATCGGCGCGAGGACGAAGATGCCGACGTCGAAGAAGACCGGGATGCCGAAGATCAGGCCGGTGAGGCCCATGGCGAGCGGGGCCCGCTTCTCGCCGAACAGGCCGAGCAGCCGCGACGCCAGGACCGCGGCGCCGCCGCTGACCTCGAGGATCGCGCCGAGCATGGTGCCGAGGCCGATGATGATCGCGACGTGGCCGAGGATGCCGCCCATGCCGGACTCGATGGTGGACACCGCGTCCGAGCGCTGGACCGTGCCGAAGAGTTCGGTGACCGACAGGCCGGCCATCAGGCCGACGGCTATGGAGACGCCGAGCAGCGCGACGAACGGCTGGAGCCGCACCTTGATGATCAGGAAGAGGAGCAGCGCGATGCCGAGGGCGGCGACGGTCAGCAGACCGGCGGTGCCGTCGACGAGGAGGAGCAGCCCTCCGGTGTGCGGTGGTGTCTCGGCCGCGGCGTCGGCGGCGAGCGGAAGGGACGGGTGGGACATTCGGGGGTCCTCTGCTTAAGCACATACGGCTTTCGGGCATGGGGGATCGCGGCACGGCGTCACAGGGGTGGCGGACGCCGTGCCGTGGCACACGGGGGTGTGAGGGGGTCGGGGCCTGTCCGGCGGACCGGGTCGGGGTGATGGCGGCATCCGTCCGGCCGGACGTGCCGGCCCCGCGTCCGCGGCGTGATCCGCCGGGCAGGCCCCGGGGAAGGGGTGAGTGCGCGTCAGCCCAGTACGGCCAGTGCGTCGATCTCGATGAGGAGTCCCGCGGGCAGGCCGACGTAGACGGTCGTGCGCGCGGCGGGCGGCTGGGTGAGGCCCTGCTCCTCGAAGTAGGTGTTGTAGAGGGCGTTCATCTCGGCGAAGTGGTCCACGTCGGTGAGGTAGACGCGGATCATCATCACGTCGTCCCAGGTGGCGCCGCCCTCTTCGAGGATCGCCTTGACGTTGGCGAGGGTCTGGAGGGTCTGCTCGCGCAGGGTGGGGCCGGCGGGCGTGGGCGCCCCGCCCTCCTCGGCGGGGAGGAACCCGACCTGGCCGGCGACCTGGAGGATGTTGCCCTTGCGCACGCCGTGGGAGAACTTCGCGGGCGGGGCGGTGTGCGTGCTCGGGGTGAGGGCGACCTTCTCGGTTTTCTCGGTCATGCGGGGCGGTCCTTCGCTGGAGTCACGGGAGTTCTGCCGGGGTCCGGCCGGAGTACTCGCCGCTGATCGCGTCCGCGGTGCGGCGGACCAGCGGGAGCAGGGTGAGGAGTTCGTCGGCGGTGACGACGACGTTCGGCGCGGAGACCGACATCGCGGCGACCACCCGGCCGTCGGCGCCGCGGATCGGCGCGGCGACGCAGTTGATGGACTCCTCGTGGCCACCGAGGTCGGTGGCCCAGCCCTGTTCGCGCACCTTCTCCAGCTCGCGCAGGAACGCGGCCGGGCCCGGTGTCGAACGGGGCGTGTACAGGGGGTAGTCGAGCTTCTCCGCGAGGGCGCGGCGCTCGTGTTCGGGCAGGTCGGCCAGGAGCAGCTTGGCCACGGCGGCGACGGTGAGGGCGACGGGCTTGCCGATCCGCGAGTACATGCGGACCGGGTAGCGGCTCTCCACCTTGTCGATGTAGAGGACCTCGTTCTCCTCGTGGACGGCGAGGTGCACGGTGTGGCCGCACTGCTCGTTGAGGCGGACGAGGTGGGCGTGGGCGATCTCGCGGACGTCGAGGTTCTCCATCGCCTCCTGGGCGAGGGCGAAGAGGCGGGCACCGAGCCGGTAGCGCTGGTCGGACTGGCGGTAGACGAGTCCGTGCTCGTGCAGGGTGCGCAGCAGC
>NZ_LIRG01000561.1 GCF_001419695.1 Streptomyces prasinopilosus | reverse complement strand
GGGGAGGTGCCGGGCCCCGGTCCGCCGCCACGCTGGTGCACATGACCAGCATCGACGTCCAGAACCTCACCAAGGAGTACGGCACCCGGCGGGCCGTCGACGACCTCACCTTCCGCGTCCCGCCCGGCCGGGTCACCGGCTTCCTCGGCCCCAACGGCGCCGGCAAGTCCACCACCATGCGCCTGGTGCTCGGCCTCGACCGCCCGACGTCCGGCTCCGCCACCGTCGGCGGACGCGCCTACGCCACCCTCCCCGAGCCCCTGCGCCACGTCGGCGCCCTGCTCGACGCGCAGGCCGCGCACGGTTCCCGCACCGGCCGGAACCACCTGCGCGTCCTGGCGGCGAGCAACCGCGTGCCGGACCGCCGGGTCGACGAGGTGCTGGAGGAGACCGGTCTGGGCGCCGCGGGCCGCCGCCGGGTGCGGACGTACTCCCTGGGCATGCGCCAGCGGCTGGGCATCGCCGCCGCGCTGCTCGGCGACCCGGAGGTGGTCATGCTCGACGAGCCCTCCAACGGCCTGGACCCGGAGGGCATCGTGTGGATCCGCACCCTGCTGCGCCGCCTCGCGGACGAGGGACGGACCGTCCTGGTCTCCAGCCACCTGATGAACGAGACCGCCGCCTTCGCCGACCACCTGGTCGTCCTCGGGCGGGGCCGGCTGCTGGCCGACACCCCGGTGCGGGAGTTCATCCGCGCACGGGTACGGCCCGCCGTGCGCGTCCGCACCTCCGACCCCGCCGCCCTCGGGGCCGCGCTCGCCCAGGAGGGCCACGAGATGGCGGAACACCCCGACGGGCACTGGACCGTGCCGGACGCGCGGGCGGACGACATCGGACGCCTCGCCTCCGCCGCGGGGGTGCCGCTCCTCGAACTCACGGCGGACGAGGGCACGCTGGAGCAGGCCTATCTGGACCTGACCGCGGCCGAGACCGAGTTCACCGCACCGCCCCAGGAGGCCTGACCATGCAGTTCGCACCCGTACTCCGGTCCGAGTGGCTGAAGATCCGCACGCTCCGCCCGCTCCCCGGGGCCCTCCTGGCGCTGTTCGCCGTGAGCACGGCGTTCTCCGCACTCGTCGGCATCTCGGAGATGCCGGACGACTTCGACCCGCTGTACATCTCCCTGTCCGGCGTCATGCCGGGCCAGATCGCCGCGATCTCCTTCGGCACCATGGCCGTGTCGTCGGAGTTCCACAACGGTGCCCTGCGGCTCTCGCTGGCGGCGGTCCCGCGGCGCGGCCGCTGGTTCGCCGCCAAGGCGACGGCCGTCGCCGTGCCCGCGCTCGTCGCCGGGCTGCTGACCGCCCTCGTCGCGCTCCTCGCGGCCCGTGCGGGGCTGGGCTCCCTGGCGGACGGCCTCACCGGGGACGAGCAGGTGCGCGGGGTCGTGGGCTGCGGCGTCTACCTCATGCTGATGGCCCTGTTCGCCGCGGGGCTCGCGATGCTGCTGCGCAGCGGCGTGGCCACGCTGTCGGTGCTGATCCCGTTCATGGTCGTCGTGTCCTTCGTGATCGGTGACGGGATCGGTCCCGTCGTCGACTTCCTGCCCGACCGGGCCGGACAGCTGGTCTTCCAGCGGCCCCAGGAGGGGCCGCTGGGCCCCTGGTCGGGGCTCGCGGTGACCGCGCTGTGGACCGCGGCCGCCCTGCTGGCGGGGGCGTGGAGCCTGCGGCGCCGGGACGTCTGACGGCCGGTGAACTGGCGGCCCGTCACATGCCGGTGCCGGCGGGAGCCCACCGGGTCCACGGGCGTCGCACCACGCGTCGCCGTCGACGACGGGCCGTGCTTTTGCCCCTTCCGGGCGGAGCGCGGCCCGTCGGGCGGTGGCGGCCGGGAAGGCACCACCGCCCTGCGTACGGCCGCTCGTCCCACCTGATCCGCACACCGGGCGAATGGTGAGAAAACAGGCAGCCCGTCGCAGTTGCGACTTGTAAAGAAAGAGCTGCGAAGAAGGTGATGTGATCACTGCGAAGGTGGACAGAAAGAGTATTGCAGTGTAGACATCTGCTGTCTGCCTGGCAGGGCTTGAGGGCGGCCAGCCGCGTATCTCGGTGCGACCGGAGAACGCCGCCGCCGGTGGAGGTTTCCGCCCTGTGGTTGGTTTGCGGGCCCAAAGGGGCCCGCAATTTTTGAGCTCCCCCGGTCCGCGCGATGAGGCGTCGGGTGGCGGGGGTGGAGCACACTCTGCGCCCGCGGCGTGCGGATGCGTTCGGCATGCCCCGAGCGAGCCCTCCCATGCCGTCGCCGGCGCCCGGCTCCGCGAGACGAAGGAGGTACGTCTGTTGGACGGCATGGAAACGGCCCAGTTCAGCGCCGTGATTGTCGTTGGCCTGCTGGTCTTCTTCTACGGTGGGACCTTTCTGATCTCGGCCCGGATCGGCAAGAAGGAGGAGAACGCCGACGGGTACATGACTGCTGGGAACAACATCGGATTCGGCGTCTCGGCCGCGAGCATGACGGCGACGTGGATCTGGGCGGCCTCGATGTACGCCTCCGCCACCTCGGGTTACACCTACGGCATCTCGGGCCCCATCCACTACGGGCTCTGGGGCGCCCTGATGATCCTTTTCATCTACCCCTTCGGCAAGCGCATCCGCGCCGTCGCCCCCAGGGCGCACACGCTGGCGGAGGTCATGTACGCCCGCCACGGGCGCTCCAGCCAGCTGATGCTCGCGGGCTCCAACGTCGTCGGCAGCCTCATCAGCCTGATGTCCAACTTCATCGCCGGCGGCGTGCTGATCTCGCTCCTGTCGCCGTTCACCTTCATCCAGGGCGTCCTCTGCGTCGCGTCGGGCGTCCTGCTCTACACGCTGTGGTCCGGGTTCCGGGCCTCCGTCATGACCGACTTCGTGCAGGTCGTGGCGATGCTCGGTGCCGTCGCCGTGATCGTTCCGTTCATCTTCTTCGCGGCCGGCTTCCCGGCGGCCTTCGAGACCGGCGCGGCGAACCTGACCCCGCAGCAGGGGAACTTCTTCTCCAGCGAGGCCTTCATGGGGCAGGGCGCCCCTTACATCGCCGCGGTGCTGGCCTACGCGATCGGCAACCAGACCATCGCCCAGCGCCTGTTCGCGGTGCGGGAGAGCCTGATCAAGCCCACCTTCATCACCGCGACCATCGGCTACGGCGGCATGGTGATCGGCGTCGGCATGCTCGGCGTGCTCGCCCTCTACCTGGGCTTCGAGCCGTCCGGCGGCGACATGAACAACCTCATCCCGGAGATGGCCGCCACCTATCTGCCGTCCGCGCTGCTGGCCCTCTTCTTCATCATGATCGTCGGCGCGCTGTCCTCCACCGCCGACTCCGACCTCGCCGCCCTCTCGTCGATCATGATGGCCGACGTCTACGGCCGGGGCGTGGCGGGCAAGGGACGGGCCAACCCGAAGACGATGCTGCTGGTCGGCCGACTCACCATGGTGGTGGCCACCGCGCTGGCGGTGGCGTTCGCCAGTCTTCAGCTGAGCATCCTCGACCTCCTGGTCTTCGTCGGCGCGCTGTGGGGCGCGCTCGTCTTCCCGGTGCTGGCCAGCTTCTACTGGGAGAAGGTCACCAGCAAGGCGTTCACCACCTCGGTGCTCGCGGCGCTCGCGGTGTTCCTGCCCGTGCGCTTCGGCTGGATCCCCGTGGACGGTGTCTTCGGTTACGTCGTGGACGTGCTCGCGGTCATCGGCATCGGTGTCGTCCTCGGCCTGATGGTGTTCGGCTTCTCGAACCTCATGGCGGCGAAGATCACCGGTGTGCTGGCCATGGTGGTCGCCGCGCCGTTCGCGATCGGATCCCTGCACGAGTACGCGACCCTGTGCGGTTCGCTCGTCGCCTACTCGGTGAGCACCGTCATCTGCTGGGCCATGTCGGCGCGCCGGGGGGAGAGCTTCGACTTCTCCGTCATCGCGGAACGCGCCGGCGACTTCGACGACGGGGACGCCGCCGCGGCGGCCCCCGGCGGGACCGGGGAAGCGCTCGACGTCCCGAGCCCGCGGTCGGCCGGCGGAGACGTACCGGACGGACGCGAACCCGAGCCCGCCGCACCCGCCAAGTAAAGCTCGGTGGGACAAAGAAGAGAGAAGGAGGCGCAGTGACCGCAGCCCTGACCGTCTACGTCCTGATGTGGCCCGTCGTCGTGGCCGCCACGCTGTTCGTGATCAGCCGTGGGTTCTTCCGGGAGTGGGCCGAAGCCCGCCGCAACGGCCACGACCTGGTCTGACCCCGAACGCGCGCGAGCCGCGTCCCGCGGGACGCGGCTCGCGCGCGTCCCGGACCTTCAGCCCCGGCCGATACGGCTCAGAGGATCGCCCCGGGGGCGTAACCAGCGGCCTCCGGGTGCTGCTCGACGATCTCGTCGACCCTGCCCACGACGGCGGCGACCTGGGCGCCCGCGGCACCGGTGAACACCAGCTTGTCCGCCATCAGCGCGTCCAGTCCGGCCCTGTCGAGGGGGATCCGGCCGTCGGCCGCGAGCTTGTCGAGCAGGTCGTTGCGCTCGGCGCCCCGCTCGCGCATCGCGAGGGCCGCGGCGACGGCGTGCTCCTTGATCGCCTCGTGCGCGACCTCGCGGCCGACACCCGCGCGCACCGCGCCCATCAGCACCTTGGTGGTGGCCAGGAACGGCAGGTAGCGGTCCAGCTCCCGGGCGACGACCGCCGGGAACGCGCCGAACTCGTCGAGCACCGTCAGGAACGTCTCCAGCAGACCGTCGAGCGCGAAGAACGCGTCGGGAAGCGCCACCCGGCGCACCACCGAGCAGGACACGTCGCCCTCGTTCCACTGGTCACCCGCCAACTCCCCGGTCATCGAGGCGTACCCGCGCAGGATCACCATCAGGCCGTTGACGCGCTCACAGGAACGGGTGTTCATCTTGTGCGGCATCGCGGACGAGCCGACCTGGCCCGGCTTGAAGCCCTCGGTGACCAGCTCGTGCCCGGCCATCAGCCGGATCGTCTTCGCCAGTGAGGACGGCGCCGCCGCCAGCTGCACCAGCGCGGTCACCACCTCGTAGTCCAGCGACCGCGGGTAGACCTGGCCGACCGAGGTGAACGCCTCGGCGAACCCCAGGTGCCCGGCGATCCGCCGCTCCAGCTCCGCGAGCCGGTCCGCGTCGCCGCCCAGCAGGTCCAGCATGTCCTGCGCCGTGCCGACCGGGCCCTTGATGCCCCGCAGCGGATAGCGGCCCAGCAGCTCCTCCAGCCGGCCGTACGCGACGAGCAGCTCGTCGGCGGCGGTGGCGAAGCGCTTGCCGAGCGTGGTGGCCTGGGCCGCCACATTGTGCGAGCGGCCGGCCATCACCAGCTCGCCGTACTCCCCGGCCAGCCTGCCGAGCCGGGCCAGCACCGCCACCGTGCGGTCGCGCACCAGCTCCAGCGACAGCCGGATCTGGAGCTGCTCCACGTTCTCGGTGAGGTCGCGGGAGGTCATCCCCTTGTGCACGTGCTCGTGCCCGGCGAGGTCGTTGAACTCCTCGATCCGCGCCTTCACGTCGTGCCGGGTGACCTTCTCGCGCTCGGCGATCGACGCCAGGTCGACGGTGTCGAGGACCCGCTCGTAGTCGGCGATCGCCGCGTCCGGCACCTCGACGCCGAGGTCCTTCTGCGCCCGCAGCACGGCGAGCCAGAGCTGCCGCTCCAGCCTCACCTTCTGCTCGGGCGACCAGAGCGTGGCGAGCTCGGCGGAGGCGTAGCGTCCGGCGAGGACGTTCGGGATACGGGGCTTGGCGGGCGCAGCAGTCACGTGCACGGAGTCTACTGGCGATTCGTGCAGGTCGGCGCCACGGGTGATTCGGAGGAAGCTACGAGGCGCGGCGGCGGTCCCCCGCCGTCACCGCAGGTCGTACGGCAGCAGTTCGGGGCGCTTGGGCGGGCGGCCGTCGCCGGAGGAGCGGCCGGTGAGGCGGCGGCCTATCCACGGCAGCAGGTGCTGCCGGGCGAACCGGGCGTCCGCGGCGCGGCGCGTCGTCCAGGCCGGCGGCAGCGCGGCCGGCGGGGGCAGCTGCCACTCGGGGTCCTCGGGCGGGTAGCCCAGCGCCTGCCACACCGCCTCCGCGACCCTGCGGTGCCCCTCGGCCGTCAGGTGCAGCCGGTCCACGTCCCACAGCCGCTGATCGCCGAGCGAGGGCGCTCCGTACAGGTCGACGACCAGCGCGCCGTGCCGTTCGGCCAGCTCGTCGAGGCAGGCGAACAGCGCCTCCATGCGCGGCCGGAACCGCTCCTGCACGGGCCCCTGGCGGGCCGGGCTGCGCATCAGCACCAGCTGCCCGCAGTGCGGGGTCAGCCGTTCCACCGCCTCGGTCAGCAGGTCGCGGACCATGACCATGTCGCACTTGGGCCGCAGCGTGTCGTTCAGCCCGCCGACCAGGGTGACCACGTCGGCCCGCATGGCCGCCGCCGCGTCCACCTGCTCGTCGACGATCTGCCGGATCAGTTTGCCGCGCACCGCGAGGTTGGCGTACCGGAATCCGGGAGCGACGGCCGCCATCCGCGAGGCGAGGAGGTCGGCCCACCCCCGGTACGTGCCGTCGGGCAGCAGGTCCGACATGCCCTCGGTGAAGGAGTCGCCGACCGCGACCAGGCTGGTGTGAGTGGGGTTCGTCTGCATGGCGACAGAGATGATATCCCGTGCACATACCCGTCGGTCGGTCGGCTCCTCCCCCTTCCGGAGGCGTCGGGCCTCGTGCTCCGGACCCGCCGGGCCCCGTCAGGACCTGCCGGGCCCCGTCCGGGACCGCCCCGCCCCGCCGGAGACCCGGCGGGGCGGGGCGGTCTCAGACGCGCTGGCCGAACAGCTTCTGCAGCACGTCCTCCATCGTCACCAGCCCCGCCAGCCGTCCGTCCGACCCGAGCACGGCCGCCAGGTGCGTGCGGCTGCCGCGCATCGCGGTGAGGACGTCGTCCATCGGCGTGCTCTCCCGCACCCGCGCGATGGAACGCATGTCCCGCAGCAGGAACGGCATGTCGCGCGGAGAGGCGTTGAGGGCGTCCTTCACGTGCAGGTAGCCGACGATCCGCCGGCCCTCGTCCACCACCGGGAAGCGGGAGTACCCGGACTCCGCCGAGAGCTCCTCCAGCCCCTCGGGGGTGACGCCCACGCGCGCGTAGACCACGCTCTCCAGCGGCAGCACCACGTCCCGCACCGGCCGCCGGCCCAGTTCCAGCACGTCGTTCAGGCGCTCCTGCGCGCGGTCGTCGATCAGACCCGCCTCGCCGGAGTCCTTCACCATCTGCGCCAGCTCCGCGTCGGAGAAGGTCGCCACGACCTCGTCGCGCACCTCGACCCGCAGCAGCCGCAGCAGCGTGTTGGCGAAGGCGTTGATCGTGAAGATCACCGGGCGCAGCGCCCGGGACAGCGCCACCAGCGGCGGACCGAGCAGCAGCGCGCTGCGCACGGGTTCCGCGAGGGCGATGTTCTTCGGCACCATCTCGCCCAGCAGCATGTGCAGGTACGTCGCGAGCGACAGGGCGATCACGAAGGACACCGCGTGCCCCGCGCCGTCCGGCACGCCCAGCGAGTGGAACGCCGGTTCCAGCAGGTGCGCGATGGCGGGCTCCGCGACCACACCGAGGACCAGGGTGCACAGCGTGATGCCGAGCTGTGCGGCCGCCATCAGGGCGGACACGTGCTCCAGGCCCCACAGCACGTTCCTGGCACGCCGGTCGCCCTGCTCGGCGTACGGCTCGATCTGGCTGCGGCGCACCGAGATCAGCGCGAACTCGGCGCCCACGAAGAAGGCGTTGACGACCAGCGTCGCCAGACCGATCAGCAGTTGTACGGCGATCATCGCCGGGCCCCCTTCTCACGCGCCGTGCCGTGCCTCCCGCGCTCCGCCCCGCCGGCGGGCCCGGCGTCCGGCGTCTCGTCCGGCGCGTCCTGCGGGTGCGCGGCGGTGAGCGGCGCGTGCAGCAGCACGCGTGCCGCGCGGCGGCCCGTGGCGTCCAGCACCTCCATCCGCCACCCCGCGACCTCCAGGGTGTCGCCGACGGCGGGGATCCGGCCCAGTTCGGTGGCCACGAGCCCGGCCAGGGTCTCGTAGGGCCCGTCCGGCACGCGCAGGCCGACCCGGGCGAGCTGGTCCACGCGGGCGGAGCCGTCGGCCGAGAACAGGTCGTGCCCCTCCTCGTCCGAACCCGTCCGGGCCAGGTCGGGGGTCTCGTGCGGGTCGTGCTCGTCGCGGACCTCCCCGACGACCTCCTCGACGATGTCCTCCAGCGTGGCCACGCCCGCCGTACCGCCGTACTCGTCGATCACCACGGCCATGGTGCGCCGGCCGGAGAGCCGGTCCAGCAGCCGGTCGACGGTGAGCGACTCCGGGACCAGCAGCGGTTCGCGCATCAGCTCCGACACGGGCACCCGGGGACGGCGCTCGGCGGGCACCGCCAGCACGTCCTTGATGTGCGCGGTGCCGACCACCGAGTCGAAGGTGCCGCGGTACACCGGGAACCGGGACAGGCCCGTCGCCCGGGTCGCGTTCGCCACGTCCTCGCAGGTCGCCTGGACCTCCAGGGCGACGACCTGGACGCGCGGGGTCATCACGTTCTCCGCGGTGAGGTCGGCGAGGTTCAGGGTGCGGACGAACAGCTCCGCCGTGTCGGCCTCCAGGGCGCCCTCCTTGGCGGAGTGCCGGGCCAGCGCCGCCAGCTCCTGGGGACCGCGCGCGGAGGCCAGCTCCTCCGCCGGCTCCACACCGAAGAGGCGCACTATGCGGTTGGCCGTGTTGTTCAGGTGCGTGATGAAGGGGCGGAAGGCGGCACTGAACCAGCGCTGCGCGTTGCCCACGTTCTTGGCGACGGCCAGCGGTGACGAGATCGCCCAGTTCTTGGGCACGAGTTCGCCGACCACCATCAGGAAGACGGTCGACAGCGCCGTGCCGAGCACCAGGGCCAGGGAGCTCGCCACCGAGTCGGCGACCCCCACGCTCCTCAGCGGGCCGGAGATCAGCGCGGCGATCGACGGCTCGGCGAGCATGCCGACCACCAGGTTGGTGACCGTGATGCCGAGCTGCGCGCCGGAGAGCTGGAAGGTCAGGTTCCGTACGGCTTTGAGCGCACCGGGGGCGCCGCGCTCACCGCGCTCCACCGCCCGTTCCAGGTCGGAGCGTTCGACGGTGGTGAGGGAGAACTCGGCCGCGACGAAGGCGCCGCACGCGAGGGAGAGCAGGATCGCCACCAGGAGGAGGAGCACCTCGGTCACCGGGCCACCCCCGCCCCACGGCCGGACGGGAAGCGAACGAGTATGCGATGCGAGGTGCGGCGACGTCGGGTACTTCGATGCCGCGTTCTACTGGGGGGCTCGCCCATGGGCGGACGCACACAACCTTTCATGAAGGACCGGGTTACCCTCCCAGCGTAAAGGACCGGCAAAGGTCTCCGGTGAGGTCCTCCGCCGTCCGCCCGCCCGCTCAGGGCCCGCCGTCCGGCAGCGGCTTGACCCAGCGTCGCCAGTGTTCCTGGGGCGCGTATCCGGCGGCGTCCCACGCCCGGTGCGCGGTCCCGTTGCGCTGCAGCACCATGGCGTCCGCGCGGCGCCCGCCGAGGCGCGCGAACCGTTCCTCGGCCGCGGCCAGCAGTGCCGAGGCGATGCCCTGCCTGCGGTGGTCCGGGTGCACCGCGAGGCGGTACAGGTGGCAGCGCCAGCCGTCGAAGCCGGCGATCACGGTGCCGACCGGCTCGGCGCCCCTCTCGGCGAGGAGCAGCGCCCCGGGATCACGGGCGACCAGCAGGTCCACCCCCTCCCGGTCGTCGCTGATGCTGGTGCCCTCGGCGGCGGTCCTCCAGAAGGCCAGCACGGCGTCGAGATCCCCGGGCGCCGCGGCTCGTATGCGCAGTTCGGTCATGTGCGGATCCCAGCACGCGGCCCGGCCCGCGACCCGCAATTCCACGATCCGGACACCGCCCGGCTGGCACACCGCCCGGCCCGCACCTCACCCGTACGGGCGAGTACGTCACCCGTGCGGGCGCGTACGCCGCGGGAGTGGTCGTGCCCGGGGAGCACGCCCGGGCGTGTCACTCGTGCGCGATCGCCTCCAGGACGTTCATCCGCGACGCGCGCAGGGCCGGCAGGAGGGCCGCCGCGATGCCGGCCACCGCCGCACCGATGACGACCGTCACGATGATGTTCCAGGGGATCGCGAGCGCGGTCATGCCCTCCAGGGCCAGCACCCGGTGCATGCAGACGCCCCACACCAGCCCCAGCCCGAGGCCCAGCACCGCGCCGAACACCGCGATCACCACCGCCTCCAGCCGGATCATCCGCCGCAGCTGGCGCCGGCTCAGCCCGATGGCCCGCAGCAGCCCGATCTCCCGGGTGCGCTCCACCACCGACAGCGTCAGGGTGTTGACCACGCCCAGCACCGCGATGACGATCGCCAGCCCCAGGAGGGCGTAGACGAGGTACAGCAGGACCGCGATCTGATCGTGCACGAGGTCCTTGTAGTCGGCCTGGTCGCGTACCTGGACCTGCGGATACGGTGCGAGCGTCGCCTCCAGCCGGTCACGGAGCTCGTCCGCGCCCGTGCCGTCGGCGGCGTTCACGTACAGCGCGGAGTCCTGGCCGCCGGGCACGTACTCCTCGACCGCCGCGATGCCGAGGAACAGCCCGCCCCGCACGCCGAAGCCGTCGCCGCTCTCCAGGTCGGTGAGGGCGCCCACGGTCCGCTCCGAGCGCCGCCCGCCCGGGAACTCGACAAAGACCGTGCTGCCCGTCCGGACGCCGTGGTCCGCGGCGAAGCCGGCGTCCATGGCGATGCCGCCGTCGGCCAGCGCCGCCGCCGTGCCGCCGCTCGCGTAGGCGATCCGGGCGACCTCGTCGACCCGGTGGTCGTACCCGGCGGCGGTCGTCTCGACCCGCTCCCCGTCCGGCAGCCGCACCGCCACCGGCGCGAACCGCTGCCGTACGAC
>NZ_LIRG01000560.1 GCF_001419695.1 Streptomyces prasinopilosus | reverse complement strand
AAGCGGAACTGCCCGGTCGCGGAGGTCCCGACCTCCGCGACCGGGCAGTTCCGCTTCTACGCGGCGGAGGGCACCTGGACGGTCCGCGCCCTGGTGCCCGGCGCCACCGCCGACCGCACGGTCGTCGCCCGGCAGGGCGGTCTGGCCGAGGTCGCCATCGCGGTCTGAGGGCTCTTCGAGGGGCCGCGTCCCACGGACCGGACACCGGTACCGGGAACGCGGCCCCTCGGCCCGTCCGCGCACCCGCCCGCCCGCGGGTTCTTCCGCCCGTCTGACTGCGCGCCCGCGGGTCCGGTTCTACGCTGGTAGGTATGTATGCGCGCAGGCGGCATACCTACTTCGCCATGATGGGCACGTGCATCGTGCTGTTCGTCCTGGCCTGCTCCGTCGTGCGGCTCTGGTCGGTCCCGGTGGCCGTGGGCATGTGCGTGGTGGCCATGGTCATCCCGCCGTTCGCCGCCATGGTCGCCAACCGGCGCGGCCCCGACGACCGCTGGTGGGACGACCCCTCCGGCGACCCCGAGTCCGACGCCTGGTGGGACGAACTGGACGGGAAGAAGAGGCCGGGCCCCCGGTGACCGGCGGGCCCTCCGCCGGCCCCCCGCGTCAGTAGACGAGCGCCTGCGTGTCTTCCGCCAGCGCCTCCTGGACGAACACCTGGGCCCCCGCGATCCGCACGCCCTCGATGACGTCCTTCTCCGTGATGTCCCGGCGCGCCGCGCACTGCGTGCACAGGGTGAGGCGCCCGCCCGCGACGATCGAGTCCAGCAGGTCCGGCAGCGGCGCCGCGTGCGGCAGCTCGAACTCCGCGGCCCGGCCCGGCAGCGCGAACCACGCGGACTCGCCGGTCAGCCACAGGGAGACGTCGACACCGCTCGCCACGGCCACCGCCGCCACCGTGAACGCCTGCGAGCAGCGTTCGGGGGCGTCGGCTCCCGCGGTCACCTTGATCACAAGCTTCTTCGCCATGCCCGGATCGTAACCACCGCCGCGACCCGGGCGCGGCCTGCCGTGCCCGGGGAGCCGTCGCCGGACGGGTGCACGCCGGGGCCGGGGGCCGGCCGCGTAAGCTGGGGTCCGCCCCGTGCACACGCAACGCACCCCCGCTCAAGGAGCATCCCGTGGTTCTCTTCTACGAAGCCCTGCTGGTCCTGGTCGCCGTCGGCGTTCTCGCCTTCGCCGGGCTGGCCGTGAAGAAGCTGTACCAGGGCCAGCGCTGACCCTGCCCGACCACGTCCAGGAACTGTCACTGATGATCGAGATCCCGTCCGACCTCCACAAGGACCTCGTACCGCTCGCCTTCCTGCTCGGCGACTGGGCGGGCGCAGGCGTGCACGACTTCCCCGGCTCCGAGAAGTGCAACTTCGGGCAGGAGGTCTCCTTCACCCACGACGGCCGGGACTTCCTGGAGTACTCGTCCCGCTCCTGGGTGCTCGACGAGAAGGGCGGCAAGGTCCGGCCGCTCGAGTCCGAGCACGGCTTCTGGCGCATCGACGCCGACCGCAAGGTCGAGGTCACGATGACCCGCGACGACGGCGTCATCGAGATCTGGTACGGCGAGCTGGCCGACCAGAAGCCGCAGATCGACCTGGTGACGGACGCCGTGGCGCGCACCGCGGCGGCCCGGCCCTACAGCGGCGGCAAGCGGCTGTACGGCTACGTCAAGAGCGACCTGATGTGGGTCGGCGAGAAGCAGACCCCCGAGGTCGAGCTGCGCCCCTACATGTCGGCGCACCTGAAGAAGGTCGTCACCCCCGAGGACGTCGAGCGCTGGGCCAAGGCCCTGCCCGACGACATGCCGGACGACGGGATCGCCTTCTTCAAGTGAGCCGCCGGGCCGCCGGGCCCCGGGCCCCGGGCCCCGGGGCGCACGGCCCGCGGGCCCGGTGTGATCCGCACCGGAGGCCCTAGACTCGTGGTGTGGTGAGCACCGACTGGAAGAGCGATCTCAGGCAGCGCGGCTACCGGCTGACGCCGCAGCGCCAACTCGTGCTCGAAGCCGTCGACACGCTGGAGCACGCGACCCCCGACGACATCCTCGTGGAAGTGCGGAAAACGGCGTCGGGGGTCAACATCTCGACCGTCTACCGCACCCTGGAGCTCCTGGAGGAGCTGGGCCTGGTCAGCCACGCCCACCTCGGGCACGGCGCCCCGACGTACCACCTCGCCGACCGGCACCATCACCTCCACCTCGTCTGCCGTGACTGCACCGAGGTCATCGAGGCGGACGTGGAGGTGGCCGCCGAGTTCACGGCGAAGCTGCGCGACACCTTCGGCTTCGACACCGACATGAAGCACTTCGCGATCTTCGGCCGCTGTGAGGACTGCTCCCTGAAGGCTTCAACTACCGGGTCGTAGGCTGGGGGTATGAAGAGCCCCCTGCTGACCCTGCCCGGCGCCGTTCCCGCCGAGGGCGTGGACGAAGGCGTCGCCGCCCACTACGGCGACCTGTTCCGCGAGCAGCGCGCCCTCGCCGAGGGCACCGGTTTCGTCGACCTGTCCCACCGCGGGGTCGTCACCGTGTCCGGGCCGGAGCGGCTGAGCTGGCTGCACCTGCTGCTCACCCAGCACGTCAGCGACCTCCCGCCGCACCAGGCCACCGAGGCGCTGATCCTCTCCGCGAACGGCCACATCGAGCACGCGCTCTACCTCGTCGACGACGGCGAGACGGTCTGGGCCCACGTCGAGCCCGGCACGCAGGAGGCGCTGCTCGCCTACCTGGAGTCGATGAAGTTCTTCTACCGGGTCGAGACCGCCGACCGCACCGCCGACTTCGCGGTGGTGCACCTGCCCGCCGGTTCCATCGCGGAGGTGCCCGAGGGCGTCGCCGTCCGTGAGACGCCGTACGGCCGCGACCTGTTCCTGCCCCGCGCCGACCTGGAGTCGTACGCCGGGAAGGTCGGGCCGCCCGCCGGCATCCTCGCCCACGAGGCGCTGCGGGTCGAGCAGCACCGCCCCCGGCTCGGCTTCGAGACCGACCACCGCACCATCCCGCACGAACTGGGCTGGATCGGCGGCGCGGTGCACCTGCAGAAGGGCTGCTACCGGGGCCAGGAGACGGTCGCCCGGGTCCAGAACCTGGGCAAGCCGCCGCGCAGGCTGGTCTTCCTGCACCTGGACGGCAGCGAGGTCCACCTGCCGCCGGCCGGCACCGGCCTCCGGATCGCCGACGACGGCCCGGACGGACGCCGGATCGGCTTCGTCACCACCTCCGTGCGCCACCACGAGCTGGGCCCGGTCGCCCTGGCGCTGGTCAAGCGGAACACCCCGGTCGACGCCCGCCTGATGGCCGGGGACACGGCGGCGGCCCAGGAGACCGTGGTCGAGCCCTGAGGGACACCCGCACGGGGGACACCCGCCCGGGGAGACCCGGGGGCGGGCCGTCCCCCGCGGCCGGCCCGGTCAGACCTCGAGGAGGACGGTGAACGGGCCGTCGTTGGTCAGCGACACCCGCATCCGCGCGCCGAAGCGGCCCGTCGCCACCGTCGCGCCCAGCGCACGCAGCCGGGCGACCACCTCGTCCACCAGCGGTTCGGCGACGTCCGAGGGGGCGGCGGCGTTCCAGGTGGGGCGCCGGCCCTTCCGGGCGTCGCCGTAAAGGGTGAACTGGCTGATCACCAGAAGCGGGGCGCCGACGTCGCTGCACGACTTCTCGTCCTGGAGCATCCGCACCGACCAGAGCTTGCGGGCGAGCTGCGCCGCCTTCTCCTCGGTGTCCTCGTGGGTGACGCCCACCAGGGCGCACAGCCCCTCGCCCTCGATCGCCCCCACCGTCTCGCCGTCCACGACGACGCTCGCGCCGTCCACCCTCTGCACCACTGCACGCATGCGCCCATCATGCCGGTCGGCGAACAGGCGGCTGACGGCGGTCGGCGGGGGTCCCCGAGCGGGCTATTTTTACTCCTTACCCCCCATCCGGGGCGGATCAGGAGCACTCGGTCACGCAGCGGCCGCCAGAGGTGGCACGATGCTGGCACACACCGGTCGAGGGGACGGTCGAAGCACATGAGCACACCAGGAACCGGGCAGCAGTCCGGGCCTGTCCTGCCGGTCCGGGCGGGGGTGGGGGAACGCGAGTTCCACCGCCCGCCCGCCCAGCGCACGGACAGCCCGGCCCTGCCCGAGGAGCACCCGGGCCCCGAGCCGGCCCTGACCGTGCGCAGCCTGCCCGAGCTGCGCACGCTGCGCCGCGACGCCCAGCGCGACGAGGCCGACCTCAGTTACGTGCGGCGGCTGCTCCAGGGGCGGATCGACATCCTGCGGGCGGAACTGGCCCGGCGCACGCCGGCGGGCGCGGCCTCGGTCGCCACGCCGGTGGAGGCGTCCGTGGTGGAGCGGCTCGCGGAGATCCTGCGGGACGCCCCGGTGCGCCGGCGCTCGTCCGCCCGCCACGTGACCCTGGGGACGCCGCAGAGCGAGGAGTACGGGCGGCTGGCGGCGGAGATGCTCGCCGAGGTGGAGCTCTCGGACCTGGGCGCGCGCACGGACGGGGAGCTGACGGCCGCGATGGGGCGGCTGGTGCGGTACGAGCAGGAGGTGTCCCGGAGCCGGCAGCGCCGGCAGCGCACCGCCGACGACTGCAGCGCGGAGATCGCGCGCCGCTACCGGGAGGGCGAGGCCCAGGTCGACGACCTGCTGGTGTGAGGCCGGGCGGGCCGTACGCCGGGCGGGGCGGCTCGCGTCCGGCGCCCGGGCGGCCGTCCGGGCGGGGCCGGGGCGGTCGGAAAAGCACGCGACACCCCCCGGGGGCCGACCTACGGTGAAGCCATGACCCCCACCGCCGGAACGCCCCGCACCGACCTCGAGGTGCGCCCGATCACCGAGACCGAGTTCACCGACTGGAACCGGGCCCTGAACACCGGGTTCCTGCGGGAGCCCACCTCTCCCCCGGAGGTCCTCGACGCACGCCGTCCGGAGTTCCGGCCGGGCCGGTCGCTGGGGGCCTTCGACGGCGGCCGGTGTGTCGCGACGTTCCGCTCCTTCGCGCAGGAACTCACCGCCGTCGGCGGCGCCGCGGTGCCCGCCGACGCCATATCGAACGTCACCGTCAGCCCCACGCACCGCCGGCGCGGCCTGCTGACCCGCATGATGGACCGGGACCTCGCCGCCGCGAAGGAGCGCGGGGACGTCGTCGCGACCCTCATCGCCGCCGAGTACCCCATCTACGGCCGCTACGGCTTCGGTCCCGCCACCTGGGCCACCGAGTGGACCGTCGACGTCCCGCGCGCCGGCCTCGACCCGCGCCGCTCCCGCCCGGAGGACGGCGGACGGGTGGACCTCGTGGACGCGGAGGACGTGCGCAAGCTCGGCCCGGAGCTGCACGAACAGCTGCGCGGGACCCAGCCGGGCGCGGTCAGCCGGACCGACCTGTGGTGGAAGGCGGCCACGGGCGCCGTGCGCTTCCACCCGACGTGGCACGAGCCCTTCTTCGCCGTGTACCGCTCGGCGGACGGCGAGGCCGAGGGCATGGTCTCCTACACGACGGACGACGAGTGGGGCGACTCCAAGCAGCCGGCGAACACGGCGCGGGTGAACTGGCTGCTGGCGGTGAGCCCGGCCGCGGAGCGGGCGCTGTGGCACTACCTGTGCTCGATCGACTGGATCACGAGGGTGCGGAGCGGCTGGCGGGCCCCCGACGACCTGCTCCCGCTCCTCCTGCCGGACCCGCGCGCCGCCGCCGTGACGACGCACGCGGACTGGCTGTGGGTGCGTGTCCTGGACGTCGTACGGGCGCTGGAGGCCCGGACGTACGGGGCGGCCGGTTCGCTGGTGCTGGAGGTCGCCGACGGTGCGGGACTGGCCGGCGGGCGCTACCGGCTGGAGGCGTCGGCGGACGGCACCGGGACGTGTGCGGCGACCGCCGGGGACGCCGATCTGTCCCTGGACGTGGCCGACCTGGCGTCGCTGTGGCTGGGCGACGAGTCGGCGGTGCGGCTGGCGGCGCTGGGCCGGGTCCGGGAAGGACGAGCGGGCGCCGCCCGTGAGGCCGACGCCCTGCTGCGTACGTCCAGGCGTCCATGGTGCCCGGACGTGTTCTGAGCGCTCGCGCGCTCCCTCGGTGCCGTCGCCGCCTCCTTCCCCTCGTCCGGCGGGTGTCCGCGCATCCGTAGCGGTTCTTGCCGTTCTCGCGGTTCGTGCTGTTCAGTTGTGGTGGTCGCGCCGGTACTGACCGACCGGGTTCCCGGCTCCCCTCCGGAGGAGGAGCCCGGTCGGCGGCCCGAGGAGCGGTCCCACCGTCACCGTGACGGCCAACCCCCTCGGAAGCCGGACCATGTTGCTCAAGTTGGCGACCAACTTCCTCTGAGTTATCTCCGCCTGGATGCGACTCATAACCACCTTCCTGTGAACTGCCCAAAGATGGCGGGAAGTTGTAGGGTTCCGGTGTGGACCCGGAATACGCCCCCGTCAATGGACGGAAGAGGCCGCAGCGGCCACAGAGGACACATCGCGAGGTGGCCGACGAGCTGCGCGCCCGGATCAGGTCCGGGGAGCTGCGGCCCGGCCAGCGCATGCCCACCCAGGCGAAGCTCGCGGACGAGTTCGGCGTCGAGCGCGGTGCCGTGCGCCAGGCGCTGCGCATCCTGCAGTCCGAGCAGTTGCTCACCAACGTCGCCAAGGGCGCCCCGGCGACCGCCGCCGGGGTGGCCGGCGACGGTCGCCGGGGCGCCCTTGGCGACGTTGGTGAGCAACTGCTCGGACTGCAGGATGCGCAGCGCCTGGCGCACGGCACCGCGCTCGACGCCGAACTCGTCCGCGAGCTTCGCCTGGGTGGGCATGCGCTGGCCGGGCCGCAGCTCCCCGGACCTGATCCGGGCGCGCAGCTCGTCGGCCACCTCGCGATGTGTCCTCTGTGGCCGCTGCGGCCTCTTCCG
>NZ_LIRG01000056.1 GCF_001419695.1 Streptomyces prasinopilosus | reverse complement strand
GTCCGGACCGGGGGGCCGACTTCGTCGTTCCCCCGCCGTGGGAGGTGACCGCACGGCGGGACCGACGGTTGGAACGGCGACAGCCGTTCGGACAAGGAGTGGATCATGAATGTTCCCATTGACCCGGCGCCCACGGGCGCCGGGGACACGGCGCCGCGCCCGGCGCCGCCCGGCCCGGCGGGCAGAACACGACGGGACGTGGCACGGGGCCTGCGGGCCGGCGCCCTCGCCGGCGCCCTGGCTCCGGTGCTCGCCGCCTTCCGGTCTCCGCGCCCCGGGCCCGCGGAGACGGACCCCCCGGGCGGCTCCGCCCCCGCCTTCGCGCAGACCTACCGCGGCCGCCGCCTCCGGGGAGTGTGGACGCCGGGGCACACCGCGGCCGAGGACGGCCGGTGGCACGTCACGGTGGACGGCCGTCCCCTGCACCTGATGCGCCGCGCCGACGGCGGCTGGCTGAGCACGGTCGACCACTACTGCTCCTACCGGACACCGCTCGAGGCCGCCCGCGCGGCCGTCGACGCGCTCGGCCCCGGCGAGCGGCTGCGTGAGGCGGCGCCGGGGGACACGGGACACGCGCACGGGGAGGGCCGGCATGGTGTACGTGCGTAAGGACGCCGGCACGCTCACGGCGGCCGAGAAGCGACGCTTCGTCAAGGCGCTGCTGGAGGTCAAACGACGGGGCGAGTACGACGAGTTCGTGCGGATGCACCTCGCGTACTTCTCCTCCGACGGCGAGCGCGGACTGCGCACCGCGCACATGACGCCCTCCTTCCTGCCCTGGCACCGCCGGTTCCTGCTGGACCTGGAGACCGCCCTGCGCCGGGTCGACCCGTCGGTGACCCTGCCGTACTGGGACTGGACCCGGGACCGCACGGCCACCTCCACGCCGTGGACGGCGGACTTCCTCGGCGGCGACGGGCGCCGGTCCGACCGGCAGGTGATGACGGGGCCGTTCGCGCACCGGCAGGGCGACTGGACCATCGAAGTGGGCGTGACCGACGGAGAGTTCCTCACCCGGGACCTCGGCCGCCGCCGCGAACCGCTCGACCTGCCCACCGCGAGCGACCTGGAGCGGGCGCTGAGGGACCCCGTCTACGACGCGGCTCCCTGGGACTCGACGGTCACGCGGGGCTTCCGCAACAAGCTGGAGGGCTGGGGCACCGGCCAGGGCGGCGCGGCCTGGCGCAACCACAACCGGGTGCACCGCTGGGTCGGCGGGGCCATGCTCGGCGCCGCCTCCGTCAACGACCCCGTCTTCTGGCTGCACCACGCCTTCGTCGACCTGCAGTGGTACCGCTGGCAGCGCCGGCACGGCGGGGCCCGCTACCTCCCCGCGACACCGCCGGGCCCCCGCGACGGGCAGCACCGCCGGGTCGTGGCACGGCACGAGAAGCTGCCGCCCTGGGACGTGACGCCGGACGAACTGGAGGACGTCGGCCGGATCTACCGGTACGCCTGAGGCGGCACCGGAACCGGCTGCACGAGAAGGACCCCGGCGTTCCGGGCGCCGGGGCGGACACACGCCTTCGGAGCAGTCGACACGCGTGGACAGGCCCGTGACGTGCGCCTTCGCAAGAAATTTACGCACATGGGTGTTTTGACTGTCCAAAGCCGTAGACGTCGCCTACGTTATGCACTGTCGGTGACCGACCCAACACGGGTTGTGTCAACTTCTGAAATCGGAGAAGAAGCAATGCGCAAGTACCAGAAGGCTGCAGTCGTCATGGCCATGCTCGGCAGCGTCGGGTTCCTCGGCGCCGGCGTCAGCCACGCCGGAGACGACCCGTCGTTCAAGCTCAACAACGAGCAGACCACGGCCTGCGCCCAGGACAACTCGGTTCAGGGCCTCGTCAACATCGACGACGTCAACGCCGGTGTCGGCGCCATCCTGGGCCTCGGCAACGCGGAGAACACCGAGACCAACGCGGTGGCCTGCGCCTCCAGCTTCACCTTCGGCGGCTGATCACCTTCAGGTGATCCAGGTGGGTCCCGGGGCTCGAACCGCGCGTTCGGGCTCCGGGACCGCCCGGCACGTCGGCCGGCCCGGACCTCCGGGCCGGTCCCGCCGCCGGACCGCGGCGGGGCGACCGTCAGGGAAAAGGCAGATGCTCGAGCCGAAGAGGATCGCAACGGCGGTGGGGCTCCTGGCCGGTGTCGCCCTGATCGGCGTCGGTGCCGTCCGGACTGTCGGCGCCGAGGACTCCGGCGACTGTGCCGGGAGCGGTGGGAGCGGCGTCCGCTGCGAGCGGGTGAGGGAGTACCGCCTCCCGGCCGACCTGCAGGGGGAGGTCCGCTTCACCGGCCGGCAGGAGCAGGACTGCTCCGGTTCGGATGTCGAGGTCTCCTGCGTGAACGGCACCCTCCTCGGCGGCGAGAGGGTCTGAGGCCCCCTCGCCCGGGCGTGATGCCGATTTGTTGAAAAAAACGCGCGATACGGCGTTTCGTCTACCAATTGCCGGAATCGTCGCCTAGATTAGCGACTGCAAGTGACCGGGCCATCACGGACCGTGTCAAATCAGAAGGAGAAGTTAATGCGCAAGTACCAGAAGGCTGCGGTCGTCATGGCCATGCTCGGCAGTGCCGGATTCCTCGGCGCCGGCGTCGGTCACGCCAGCGACGGGCCCGAGGTCGAGCTCAACAACGAGCAGACCACGACCTGCGTGCAGGACAACTCGAAGCAGGGTCTGATCAACATCGACGACATCAACCTGGCGGTCGGCATCCTGGGCCTCGGCAACGCGGAGAACACCGAGACCAACGCCGTCTCCTGCACCTCCAGCCTCGCCATCGGCGGCTGATCACCCTCACAGGTGATCCGGGGCCCGGGGACTCGAGCCGCGCGTTCGAGCCCCGGGCCCGCCCGGCACATCGGCCGGCCCGGATGTCCGGGCCGGCTTCGCCGCTCACTCGCGGCACGTTGACCGTCAAGGAAAAAGGTAGATGGTGAAGTCGAGCAAGTTCGCAGCGGTGGCGGGGGTCCTCGGTGGGCTCGCGCTGATCGGCGCCGGTTCCGTCCAGGCTTTCGGCGCCGAGGACCCGGACAACTGCGTCGAGGACGAAAAGGGCACGATTCGCTGCGTGCAGGTGAGCGAGCAGGAGATCACGACCGACCAGTACGGGAAGATCCACTTCGTCAACAACTCGAAGCAGACCTGCTCCGGCGAGAACGCCGAGGTCTCCTGCACCAACAGCGTCGTCCTCCCGGACGAGAAGTCCTGAACTCTCCGACGGTCGAGTGCCGTTGCCCGCGGTACCCCTCACGTCGGCATTCCGCTTCGGATCATCCGTACGGCGGAGAGTGGCCGGAACCCGGTACCGGGTTCCGGCCACTCGTCGTGTGTCCGTCACCGGTGGGCCGTCGCGCGGGCGAGGCCGGCGCCGGGCGACTCCACGGGAGTGCAGTACGGCAGGTCGTCGATGGGGCGGTCGGTGCAGAAGCGGCCGATCAGCTCCGACGACTCCTGCCGTCGCTCGACCGTGACCAGGTGGTCCGCCTCCTTGACCGTGGTGAACCGCGCCGCCGGAATCGTCGCGGCGAGCTCCCGGCCCATCTGCGGGGTGCACAGGGTGTCGTGTTCGCCGGTGAACACGAGCGTCGGCACGTCGGGGACGGGCAGGGGCTCGTAACAGCCGTGCGTGACCAGTCGCGTGTTGTGCTCGACGGCCTTCCCGAGCTCGTCCGGCGTCTGGTTCATGAACTGACGGTGCAAGAGGCGGGCGACGGCCGCGTGCCGGCGGACCTGGCCCGCGGCCGGATTCGACATGAACAGCTCCACCAGGCCGCCGGCCGCCGCCGCGGTCTCGCCCCGTTCCAGCGCACGTGCCAAGCGGGGCATCGCGTCGGTGTAGATCTCGGGGAGGCGCATCGCGGCGCCGCAGAAGACGATGCGGCGGACGGATCCGGGGTGCAGCTGCGCGAAGCGGAGACCGACGACTTCCCCGAAGCAGCCGCCGAAGAGGTTCACCGGCGGCATCCCGGTCTCCACCAGCACGTGCTGGACCGCGGCGGCGAGGAAATCGATCCCGTAGCGGGCGGGCAGGAAGTCCGCACTGCCGTACCCGGGGAGGTCCACGGTGATCACCGTGCACAACGGCGCCAGCCACTTCTCGTGCCCCTGCCAGGAGTGCCGGTTCTGGGACGAGCCTCCGAGCAGCAGCAGCGGCGCCGTTCGCGGGGTGTCCTGGTGGACGATCCGGCACTCGTACGCGAAGCCCTCGAACACCAGGGTCCGCTCCTCCACCACCTGCTCCGGCGGTGGGGGCGCGAACCCGTGGCGTTGCGTATTCGGTGAACCCTGGGGGGCGGTGAGGGCAGTGCGCATGGACGGCTCCGGTACAGGGGAAAAGGCGCGAACCAGTCCATCATTACCAGCAATCACGGTTTTCATCCGTAATCACTCATTTGTGGGCGATCCCGGCGGAAGGGCATGGTCGCGCGCCGGACGGCGACGCCGGGGATCCCCCTCGACCCCGGGGGCCGGGGGTTCGGGGACGGTGCCGGGAACGGCGAGAGCCCCGGCGCTCGAGGTGCCGGGGCTCTGGACGTCCTGCTGATGGTGACGCGTACGAGGGGTCAGTTCCCGTACGCGTCGTGGTGGTTCTTGTGCCCCTGGCCGTCCTCGTTCACGCAGGTGTTGCCGAACGCCGGGTTCAGCGCGCCGATGACGTTGACGGTGTTCCCGCACACGTTGACCGGCACGTGGACCGGGGCCTGGACGAGGTTGCCCGACAGCACTCCCGGGGAGTGGGAGGCGACGCCCTGGGCACCCGCGTCCGCCAGAGCCGTACCGGCCCCGCTCAGGGCCACGGCACCCGTGCCGAGTGCGACGCAGGCGGCCTTCGCGATGCGCGACATCACGTTCTCCTTCTTGTTCGATGAGCACGGACGCAGGGGGTGCGGCCGTGCTTCCCGTTCAACGCGGAGGGGCGCGACGGGTCACGGTGATCGGCCGTGGATCACCCGGGGCGGGGGAGTTTTCTTCCGGCCGGCCTTCCGGTCAGGTCTTCCGGCTGCTCTCAGGGCGGACGCCGGACCGGTGCGCCGTCGGGGAGGGCGCGGATCTCCTCGACCGCGTGATCGGGCGACTCTTCCTGCGGTCGGTGCCCGTGCCGGGGTGCCGGCGTCCGGGGGGGCGGGGCATGCGTCCGCGGCGCCTTGTGCTCGGCACCTCACCCCTGCGGAGGGGGTCTTCGACCTGCCCGCCGTCATCGTCCCGGCCCCGGTCGAGCGGGACGCCGACGGCGGTCCCGAC
>NZ_LIRG01000559.1 GCF_001419695.1 Streptomyces prasinopilosus | reverse complement strand
CGCCCTGCTGGCCGGCCAGCGCGCCGCCGACGGCGAGCCGGTGACCGTGGAGCAGGCCGCGCACGCGGTCCTCCCGAAGGTCAAGGGCGCCTTCAGCCTCGTCTTCATGGACGAGGACACGCTGTACGCGGCCCGCGACGCGCAGGGCATCCGCCCGCTGGTCCTCGGCCGGCTGGAGCGCGGCTGGGTGGTGGCCTCCGAGTCCGCCGCCCTCGACATCTGCGGCGCCAGCTTCGTGCGCGAGATCGAGCCGGGCGAGTTCGTCGCCATCGACGAGAACGGCCTGCGCTCCTCGCGATTCGCGGAAGCGAAGCCCAAGGGCTGTGTCTTCGAGTACGTGTACCTGGCCCGCCCGGACACCGACATCGCGGGACGCAACGTCTACCTGTCGCGCGTCGAGATGGGCCGCCGCCTCGCGAAGGAGGCGCCCGCCGAGGCCGACCTGGTGATAGCGACACCGGAGTCCGGCACCCCGGCCGCCATCGGCTACGCGGAGGCGTCCGGCATCCCCTTCGGCGCCGGCCTGGTCAAGAACGCGTACGTCGGACGGACCTTCATCCAGCCGTCGCAGACCATCCGGCAGCTCGGCATCCGCCTCAAGCTGAACCCGCTCAAGGAAGTCATCAAGGGCAAGCGCCTGGTCGTCGTCGACGACTCGATCGTGCGCGGCAACACCCAGCGGGCCCTGGTCCGCATGCTCCGCGAGGCGGGCGCCGCCGAGGTGCACATCCGGATCTCCTCGCCGCCCGTGAAGTGGCCCTGCTTCTTCGGCATCGACTTCGCGACCCGCGCCGAGCTCATCGCCAACGGCATGTCCATCGAGGAGATCGGCACCACCCTGGGCGCCGACTCCCTGGCGTACATCTCCATCGACGGCATGATCGAGGCGACGACCATCGCCAAGCCGAACCTGTGCCGCGCCTGCTTCGACGGCGAGTACCCGATGGACCTGCCCGACCCCGAGCTCCTCGGCAAGCGGCTGCTGGAGACCGAACTGGCCGCCGGTACGGCCGCGCCGGCCGCGGTCGACGCGATCCGCCGCCCGTAAGCCCTGCCGCAACGAGACGAAGGCTCTCACCGTCATGTCTGAAAACACCGGCGCCGGCCCCTCGGCGGCGTCCTACAAGACCGCGGGCGTCGACATCGACGCGGGCGACCGCGCGGTCGATCTGATGAAGGAATGGGTCAGGAAGACCCGGCGTCCCGAGGTCCTCGGCGGCCTCGGGGGCTTCGCCGGCCTCTTCGACGTCTCCGCGCTCAAGAACTACGAGCGTCCCCTGCTCGCCTCCGCCACGGACGGCGTCGGCACCAAGGTCGACATCGCCCGCCGGATGGGCGTCTACGACACCATCGGCCACGACCTGGTCGCCATGGTGATGGACGACATCGTGGTGTGCGGTGCGGAGCCGCTGTTCATGACCGACTACATCTGCGTCGGCAAGGTCCACCCCGAGCGGGTCGCCGCGATCGTCAAGGGCATCGCCGAGGGCTGTGTACTGGCCGGCTGCGCCCTGGTCGGCGGTGAGACGGCCGAGCACCCGGGCCTGCTGGGCGAGGACGACTTCGACGTCGCGGGCGCCGGTACGGGCGTCGTGGAGGCCGACCGGCTGCTCGGCGCCGACCGCATCCGTGAGGGCGACACGGTCATCGCCATGGCCGCCTCCGGACTTCACTCGAACGGGTACTCGCTGGTCCGGCACGTCCTGCTGGACCAGGCCGGACTCGCCCTGGAGAGCCACGTCGACGACCTGGGCCGCACCCTCGGCGAGGAGCTCCTGGAGCCCACCCGGATCTACTCGCTGGACTGCCTGGCGCTGATGCGCACCACCGAGGTGCACGCCTTCAGCCACGTCACCGGCGGCGGCCTCGCGGCCAACCTGGCCCGTGTCGTCCCCGACGGGCTGCACGCGGTCGTGGACCGCTCCAGCTGGACCCCGGGCCCGGTCTTCGACCTCGTCGGCCGGTTCGGTCCGGTCGAGCGGCTGGAGCTGGAGCGGACCCTCAACATGGGCGTCGGCATGATCGCGGTCGTGCCGCAGGAGTCCACGGACGTGGCGCTGACCACGCTGGCCGACCGGGGGCTGGACGCCTGGGTGGCCGGCGAGATCACCGGCCGCGGCGACCGGACCACGGGAGCGGAACTGGTGGGTGACTACGCGGGCTGAACGCGTCCGCCGCCCGGGCGTCGAGACGTCCGGGCGGCGGGAGCACGCGAAGGGAACCGGGCACGCCGAGCACACCCGGTACGGTGCCGGTCCGCGTCGGCGGGCAGCACAGAACCCGGTCGGTGACCGGAGTCACCGACCGGGCTGATGATGCAGTGCAGGGTCAAGCGCCACGACGCTGTGGCGGGGACTGGCCGTCCTCGTCATCGTCGTCGTCCTCATAGAGGTCGGCGTACCGTGCGTACAGGTCGTCGTCCTGCTCATCGTCCTCGACAGGGTCACCGTTGATATTCGGTGATGTGTTCGAAGGCGATGCACCCAGCTCCTCAGCCAGGCGTGCGAGGTCCGTCCCACCGCTGTTGTACTTCAGCTGGCGGGCGACCTTCGTCTGCTTGGCCTTGGCCCGGCCGCGCCCCATGGCTCGACCCCCTCAACGACGGGGCTCGACGGCCCCAGAGTCTTGACACGCGTTCATGGTCCGGAACGGACTCTCCTTGGAGAGGCCGGTCCGTAGGGCTCCCACGGTACCTGAGCCCACGCCCATACGGTACGTCGCCCGCATGACGTGCCCCCTTCCGGGACCCCCGGAGCCCCTTGTTCCCGCTGGTCACGTGCGATTTCAAGCACTTGTCGGGGGGCGACCCGCCGGGAGAAGTGAGAGTTCTCTCGAAGTGGCCCTCCACGGGTACCGGACAAGTGTGCGAACGACGCGCGGGGGCGGACTCTCCGGTCCGCCCCCGCACGCCGTTCCGCGCACCCCCGTGCGCGCCCCGACGCCTCGCGCGGGGGCGCCCGTCCACACCCCGTGCACGCCCCGTACGCGTCGTGGTCCCGCCCCGTACCGGCTCCCGCGGGTGCCGGTACGGGAGCCGCTGGGGTTCAGCGTGACGCGCGTGCCTCCGCCATCCGCTGTTCGGCGATCCGGTCGGCCGCCGCGGCCGGCGGAATCCCGTCCGACTTCGCACGTGCGAATATGGCGAGCGTGGTGTCGAAGATCTTCGCCGCCTTCGCCCTGCACCGGTCGAAGTCGAAGCCGTGCAGCTCGTCGGCGACCTGGATGACCCCGCCGGCGTTCACCACGTAGTCCGGCGCGTAGAGGATCCCGCGGTCGGCGAGGTCCTTCTCGACGCCCGGGTGGGCGAGCTGGTTGTTGGCGGCGCCGCAGACCACCGCGGCGGTCAGCGCCGGCACGCTGTCGTCGTTCAGCGCGCCGCCCAGCGCGCACGGGGCGTACACGTCCAGGCCCTCGGTGCGGATCAGGGCCCCGGTGTCGGCGACGGCCGTGACGCCCTGCGGGTGCCGGTCCAGCACCCGCCGCACGGCGTCCTCGCGCACGTCGGTGATCACGACCTCGGCGCCCTCCTTGCGCAGGTGGTCCACCAGGTGGTGGCCCACCTTGCCGACGCCCGCCACACCGATCCTGCGGCCGCGCAGCGAGGGGTCGCCCCACAGGTGTTGGGCCGAGGCCCGCATCCCCTGGTAGACGCCGAACGCGGTGAGGACGGACGAGTCGCCGGCGCCGCCGTTCTCGGGGGAGCGGCCGGTGGTCCAGCGGCACTCGCGGGCCACGACGTCCATGTCGGCGACGTAGGTGCCGACATCGCAGGCGGTCACGTACCGGCCGCCCAGCGAGGCGACGAACCGGCCGTAGGCGAGCAGCAGTTCCTCGGTCTTGTCCTTCCCCGGGTCGCCGATGATCACCGCCTTGCCGCCGCCGTGGTCGAGACCGGCCAGGGCGTTCTTGTACGACATTCCGCGCGCGAGGTTCAGCGCGTCGGCGACGGCCTCCTCCTCGGTCGCGTACGGGTAGAAGCGCGTGCCGCCGAGGGCGGGGCCCAGGGCGGTGGAGTGGAGGGCGATGACGGCCTTGAGGCCGCTGGCACGGTCCTGGCAGAGCACGACTTGCTCATGACCGCCCTGCTCCGAACGGAACAGGGTGTGCAGGACGCCGTCAGATACGTCGGTCACGGTGGTGACTCCTGAGTAAGTAGCGGCGGGTGGACGCAGTCCCCGGAACTCCCCGCGCTTGTGGCTGTGAGGCGGTGGCGGAGGCTGTGGGCACGAGATTAGGGCCTGCCGCCGGTGAGGGCGGCAACGTGTCCAGGATCACCCTCGCGGGGCCTCCCGCGCCGGAGCGCCGTGCGACGATTCGCCCGGATGACCCGTATGTCGGCGCCGGACGGCCGTCGTCCGTCCGCCGTCCGTCCGCCACCCGGGCGTCCGCGGCGGACCCGCAGGTTTTCGCGCCGGTGCGCGGGGGAGGGAGCAGGCGTGCCCAAGGTCTCCTCGGTGATCGTCCCCTACGCGGCCTACCTGCGTGTGTACGAACCGCTGACCGCCTTCCCCGAGCCGGAGCGCGGCCACTGGGCCCGTTACGCCCGCCGTCCCGGCCTCCCCTCCTACCAGGACGAACTCCGCCTGGCCCTGGCCGACGTCGTGCCGACGCCGCCGGTCCCGGTTCCGGTGCGGGAGAGCGAGGACGCGTTCGTGCTGGAGGCCGACGGCGTGGTCCTCGTCTGCCCCTGGCGCACCCGGCTGCGCGGCTGGCAGGCCCTGGGGGACCTCGCCGGGGAGTTCCCCCCGCCGGTCCTGGACGCGCTGCTCCCCCCGTTCGTACGGCGTCAGGCCGCCGAGGACTACGAGCGCTGGCTGGCCGCCCACCCCGACGCCCGGCCGTGGATCCGCACCGCGACCTGGCAGGTGCCGATCAACTGGTTCGTGCTGGTCTCGGACGAGGAGCGGGAGTACGACGGGGGCTCCCGGAGCTCCTCCGGCTCCGCGGGCGAGGCCCCCGTGCTGCGGTACCGCACCCCCATGGTCGAGGCGCGCCGGCGGGTGGCCCGCGGACTGCGGGCACTGAGGACCGCCATGGACGAGGGACCTCTGGTCGACGGCCTGGTGGACGTGGGGCGCTGGCTGGAGGAGTTCCATCCGCGGTCACTGGTCGAACTGGACTACGGGGGCCTGGTGCACGCCCTGCCCGCCGGCGCGCTGGAGGACGACCACTCCGCGGCGGACGTGGCCGAGGGGATCGCGGCGCTGCGCCGCGGCGACGGGGTGACCGCGGGGAAGGCCTACGGGCGGCTGGTGGAACGCTGGCGCTCGGTCCGGGACCTGCGGTCGGCCAACTGAGACCGGGCCGCGGCGCCGGCCGGCATCCGGCCGCGGTACTGGCCGGCATCCGGCCACGGTGACGAACTGGCGTTTGACCAAACGCCCTTCTTGGGGTTTTGTCGTCGCCCTGAGGTTTCGTCAACCCGGACCGGACAACGGACGTACCCGCCTATCCGGGCGTATGACCCAAGCGACTCAAGGGTGACGGACCGCACGTACGCGGCCCTTGCGCCGCTTGCCCCCCCTCGTGCCAAAATAGGACAAGGAGTCCGGGGAGGACTCCTCCGTCCAGCTGTGCTCGACTATGGGTGGAATCTCGGTATTGCGTGTTTTGGGGGGTCCAGTGCCTCCTCATCGCGCCTGTGACTGATCGTCACAGGCGCGTGACTGTCCGCTATGGCATGGTCCATCGGCTTCCGCGGCTGATGAACACCTGGGAGGGCAATTCCATCGGTTTGGCCGACGCGGCTGGACGGATGGTGTAGTTGTAGTGCCGAGGACAAGCCGTTCGTCCTATAACCGACTCGACTCGCGTCCGCCATTTCGGGCAACGCGGGTCAAGGTGCAGAATTTAGAGGAAAGAACCGAGAAGGTTCGGTTCTCCCGAGGAGGCCGCTCATGACCGCTCGCACCCCTGATGCCGAGCCGCTGCTGACCCCGGCTGAGGTCGCCACCATGTTCCGCGTGGACCCGAAGACGGTCACGCGTTGGGCGAAGGCCGGCAAGCTCACGTCGATCCGCACGCTCGGCGGGCACCGCCGTTACCGCGAAGCCGAGGTCCGCGCCCTGCTGGCGGGCATTCCGCAGCAGCGCAGCGAGGCCTGAACAACTGAATAAACCGGACGAACCGGCTGGTCCCCCAACTCGCCGAGGCGTTCCGACCCCTAGCTCCACACGACGTGGGGACTGCCCCAACAGGCCCCTCGCCCAAGCCGATCAGAGCTTTCCCGGCAGCTGAACCGGGTGCGTCGTCGATCGCGCTGGACTCCGCCGAGTCCAGCGCGATTTTTTTGTGCGGTGCGCCGCCGGTGACGCGTCGGCGGTGTGCGGGCGGTGCGCCGAGGGGTTCTCCGGGGGGCGGACCGCGCGGTGTC
>NZ_LIRG01000558.1 GCF_001419695.1 Streptomyces prasinopilosus | reverse complement strand
GCCCGCGCGCGGGCCTGGCGCACCGCCTTCGGGGACGACGCCGACGTGTTCTACGCCGGCAAGGCCTTCCTCTCCCGTGCCGTCGTCCGGTGGCTCCACGAGGAGGGGCTGAACCTCGACGTCTGCTCCGGCGGGGAGCTGGCCACCGCCCTGTCCGCCGGGATGCCCGCCGACCGGATCGCCTTCCACGGCAACAACAAGTCCGTGGCCGAGATCCACCGGGCCGTCGAGGCCGGGGTCGGGCGGATCGTGCTCGACTCCTTCCAGGAGATCGCCCGGGTCGCGCACATCGCGCAGTCGCTCGGCAGGCGGCAGCGGGTGCAGATCCGCATCACCGTCGGCGTCGAGGCGCACACCCACGAGTTCATCGCCACCGCGCACGAGGACCAGAAGTTCGGGATCCCGCTCGCCGGCGGGCAGGCCGCCGAGGCCGTGCGGCGGGCGCTCCAGCTGGACGGCCTGGAGGTCGTCGGGATCCACTCGCACATCGGGTCGCAGATCTTCGACATGTCCGGGTTCGAGGTCGCCGCCCACCGGGTCGTCGGGCTGCTCAAGGAGATCCGGGACGAGCACGGGGTCGAACTGCCCGAGATCGACCTCGGCGGCGGCCTCGGCATCGCCTACACCAGCGACGACGACCCCCGCGAGCCGCACGAGATCGCCAAGGCGCTGACCGAGATCGTCACCCGCGAGTGCGAGGGCGCCCGCCTCGCCACCCCCCGCATCTCCGTCGAACCCGGGCGGGCCATCGTCGGCCCGACCGCCTTCACGGTGTACGAGGTCGGCACCATCAAGCCGCTCGACGGGCTGCGCACCTACGTCTCCGTCGACGGCGGGATGTCGGACAACATCCGCACCGCCCTGTACGACGCCGAGTACAGCGTCTCCCTCGTCTCCCGCAGCTCCGACGCCGAACCGATGCTCTGCCGGGTCGTCGGCAAGCACTGCGAGAGCGGTGACATCGTGGTGCGCGACGCCTTCCTGCCGGGGGACCTGGCGCCGGGCGACCTGATCGCCGTACCGGCCACCGGCGCGTACTGCCGGTCGATGGCGAGCAACTACAACCACGTGCTCCGCCCGCCCGTCGTCGCCGTCGCGGACGGCGAGGCGCGGGTCATCGTCCGCCGCGAGACCGAGGACGACCTCCTGCGCCTCGACGTCGGGTGAGGGGGAGGGAACGGGAACGGCGGCGGGAGCAGCGGGAACAGCGGAGCAACAGCAGGGGGAGGCGGAAGATCTTCGGTTCTTCCGGCCTCCCGATGAAATTGATGTCTCACGATCCGGACAAAGGGAAGAAACTTCCGTCCGGTGAGTGAGACTGGTGCAACCTAGACGGTAATCAGGAAACGAGGTCGGATGATGCGTACGCGTCCGCTGAAGGTGGCGCTGCTGGGCTGTGGAGTGGTCGGCTCAGAGGTGGCGCGCATCATGACGACGCAGGCCGCCGACCTCGCCGCCCGCATCGGGGCCCCGGTGGAACTCGCCGGGGTCGCCGTGCGGCGCCCGGACCGGGTGCGTGAGGGCATCGCCCCGGAGCTGGTCACCACCGACGCCACCGCCCTGGTCAAACGCGGCGACCTCGACGTCGTCGTCGAGGTCATCGGCGGCATCGAACCCGCGCGGACGCTGATCACCACCGCCTTCGCGCACGGCGCGTCCGTCGTCTCCGCGAACAAGGCGCTGCTCGCCCAGGACGGCGCCGCGCTGCACGCCATCGCCGAGGAGCACGGCAAGGACCTCTACTACGAGGCCGCCGTCGCCGGTGCCATCCCGCTGATCCGGCCGCTGCGCGAGTCCCTCGCCGGCGACAAGGTCAACCGGGTGCTCGGCATCGTCAACGGCACCACCAACTTCATCCTCGACAAGATGGACTCCACCGGCGCCGGCTACCAGGAGGCGCTCGACGAGGCCACCGCCCTCGGGTACGCCGAGGCCGACCCGACCGCCGACGTCGAGGGCTTCGACGCCGCCGCCAAGGCCGCCATCCTCGCCGGGATCGCCTTCCACACGCGGGTGCGCCTCGACGACGTGCACCGCGAGGGCATGACCGAGGTCACCGCCGCCGACTTCGCCTCCGCGAAGGAGATGGGCTGCACCATCAAGCTGCTGGCCATCTGCGAGCGGGCCGCGGACGGCGGGTCCGTCACCGCGCGGGTGCACCCGGCGATGATCCCGCTCACCCACCCGCTGGCCTCGGTCCGCGGCGCCTACAACGCGGTGTTCGTCGAGTCGGACGCCGCGGGACAGCTGATGTTCTACGGGCCCGGCGCCGGCGGGGCACCCACCGCCTCGGCCGTGCTCGGCGACCTCGTCGCCGTCTGCCGCAACCGGCTGGGCGGGACGACCGGACCGGGCGAGTCCGCCTACGCGGCGCTGCCCGTCTCCCCGATGGGCGAGGTCGTCACGCGCTACCACATCAGCCTCGATGTGGCCGACAAACCGGGTGTGCTCGCCCAGGTCGCGACCGTGTTCGCCGAGCACGGTGTCTCGATCGACACCGTGCGCCAGCAGGGCAAGGACGGGGAGGCCTCCCTCGTCGTCGTCACCCACCGTGCGTCCGACGCGGCCCTCGGCGGCACCGTCGACGCCTTGCGCAAGCTCGACACCGTGCGCGGTGTCGCCAGCATCATGCGGGTTGAAGGAGAGTAAGCAGCAATGACCCACCAGTGGCGCGGAATCATCGAGGAGTACCGGGACCGGCTGCCGGTCACCGACACCACGCCGGTCGTGACGCTCCGTGAGGGCGGTACGCCGCTCGTGCCCGCGCAGGTGCTCTCCGAGCGCACGGGCTGCGAGGTCCACCTCAAGGTCGAGGGCGCGAACCCGACCGGTTCCTTCAAGGACCGGGGCATGACCATGGCCATCTCCAAGGCCAAGGAGGAGGGCGCGCAGGCCGTCATCTGCGCCTCCACCGGCAACACCTCCGCCTCCGCCGCCGCCTACGGGGTGCGCGCCGGGATGGTCTCCGCGGTGCTCGTGCCGCAGGGCAAGATCGCCCTCGGCAAGATGGGCCAGGCCCTGGTGCACGGCGCGAAGATCCTCCAGGTCGACGGCAACTTCGACGACTGCCTCACCCTCGCCCGCGCCCTCAGCGACAACTACCCCGTGGCGCTGGTCAATTCGGTCAACCCGGTGCGTATCGAGGGGCAGAAGACGGCCGCCTTCGAAATCGTGGACATGCTGGGCGACGCCCCCGACATCCACGTCCTGCCGGTGGGCAACGCGGGCAACATCACCGCCTACTGGAAGGGCTACCGGGAGTACGCCGCCGACGGCGTCTCCACCCGGGCCCCCCGGATGTGGGGCTTCCAGGCGTCCGGCAGCGCCCCGATCGTGCGCGGCGAGGTCGTCAAGGACCCGGCGACCATCGCCACCGCCATCCGGATCGGCAACCCGGCCTCGTGGCAGTACGCGCTGGCCGCGCGCGACGAGTCCGGCGGCCTCATCGACGAGGTGACGGACCGTGAGATCCTGCGCGCCTACCGGCTGTTGGCCTCGCAGGAAGGCGTCTTCGTCGAGCCCGCGTCCGCCGCTTCGGTCGCCGGCCTCCTGAAGGCCGCGGAGCAGGGCAAGGTCGACCCCGGACAGCGCATCGTGTGCACCGTCACGGGCAACGGTCTGAAGGACCCGGACTGGGCCGTCGCCGGCGCGCCGCAGCCGGTCACCGTCCCCGTGGACGCGGCGACGGCCGCCGAACGGCTCGGACTGGTCTGACCGCCGGCACCAAAAGTCCCGGGGCGGCGCGCCCCGGGACTTCCGGCCGCCGCCGCCCCGGGCCGGCGTTCCGCGTCCGGCGGGAGCCGCACGCTCCGGCGGGACGGACGTCGGCGGGACGGACGCCGACGGGGCGAGCGCTGACAGGACGGGCGCCGACGGAGGACACCTCGGCAGGACAGGCGTAAGAAGGCGCTTGCCGGGGGAAGTTCCCCAGGAGGGGGCACAGGGGGCCTGTGACACGCATCGTGCGCCTCCCGTGCGCCCTATGTCGACACAGAACCTTCCTTCGATAGTCTGTACTCAACCCACCGCCGCATATGCCGCGGTCCCGCGTCGTCTCCGTGGTCCGGACCATGGTCCGGAGGGGCCCGGAAGGGCCTCGGAGGGGTTCGGGGAGCGGCCGGCCACCCCGGTCGGCGGCGATCCCGGGGTTTTGCACGTCATCGAATGTCATTCGACGGTCTTCGACAGCCGCCGTCACCGTCCCAGCTCAAGGAGAGTCATCGAGCGATGGCCGGTCCCGCGTTCCGCGCCGCCGCCGTCCGGGTGCGCGTCCCCGCCACCAGCGCCAACCTCGGCCCGGGCTTCGACGCCCTCGGCCTCGCGCTGGGCCTGTACGACGACGTCGTCGTCCGGGTGGCCGACGCCGGGCTGCACATCGACATCGCCGGCGAGGGCGGTGAAACCCTGCCCCGCGACGAGAACCACCTGCTCGTACGCTCCCTGCGCACCGCCTTCGACCTGCTCGGTGGACAGCCGCGCGGCCTGGAGATCGTCTGCGCCAACCGCATTCCGCACGGCCGGGGCCTGGGCTCCTCCTCCGCCGCCATCTGCGCCGGGATCGTCGCCGCCCGCGCCGTGACCATAGGCGCCGACACCAGGCTCGACGACACCGCGCTGCTCGAACTCGCCACCGAGATCGAGGGCCACCCCGACAACGTCGCCGCCTGCCTGCTGGGCGGCTTCACCCTCTCCTGGATGGAGAGCGGCGCGGCCCGCGCGATCAGGATGGAGCCCGCCGGGTCCGTCGTGCCGGTGGTGTTCGTCCCCGGCAAACCCGTCCTCACCGAGACCGCGCGCGGCCTGCTGCCGCGCACCGTGCCCCACGTCGACGCCGCCGCCAACGCGGGCCGCGCCGCCCTCCTCGTGGAGGCGCTGACCAGGCGTCCCGAACTGCTGCTGCCCGCCACCGAGGACCGCCTGCACCAGGATTACCGCGCCCCCGCCATGCCCGAGAGCGCGGCGCTGGTCGAGCGGCTGCGCGCGGACGGCGTCCCCGCGGTGATCTCCGGAGCCGGGCCCACCGTCATGGCACTGGCCGACGCGGACACCGCCGACAAGGTCGAAGCGCTGGCCGGGAACGACTGGGCCGCCAACCGGCTCGGTCTCGATCTGCGGGGAGCGAGCGTGCTTCCGCTCGCCACCTGACACACGGTTGCCGGACAAGGAGAGGGGGAATGTTTGTTGGATCCGGTAGTGTTAACCTCAAGTCTGCACCCGACCCCACCATGGCGAGGTGCCTCGTGTCCCCGCTCGGGACAGACATTCTTCCGGGAGCCCCCCAAGCCCAACTGTGTTCGCTGCTCCGTACGCGGGCAGTACGTCGTACGCGAACACTGAACGGCCCGCCGGGCACGCTCCGGAACCGGTGCGACCACGCCACGTGACACTGGATGCCACGGCTCGGGAAGCGCCATCACCAGATATCCCTTCCGCCGTCGAGGCGGACCACCGCCCCGGCACGGTTCGCACAGCAAGGACCGAAGCCGGACAGCACAACCGGTCGCCGAGCCAGACAGGCCGACGTCCGCTCCAGGGAAGGACCCTTCGTGAGCGACACCACCGATCTGATGGGCGCACGTGTCGAGGAGACCGCTGCCGCGCCCGCCACGGACGCCTCCGCGCCTGCCAGCGGTGCCGGCTCCCGGCGGCGCCGGGGTACCGGCCTCGAAGGCATGGTGCTGGCCGAGCTTCAGCAGGTCGCCTCCGGCCTCGGCATCAGGGGCACCGCGCGCATGCGCAAGAGCCAGCTGATCGAGGTCATCAAGGAAGCGCAGGCGTCGGGCGGCACCGCCGCCCCCAAGAGCGAGGCCCCCGCCGAGACGGCGGAGACCAAGCCCAAGCGCCGCGCCACCTCGCGGACCCGTACGGGTGACACCGCCGAGAAGAAGTCCGCTGCCGAGGCCCCCGCCGAACAGGCCGCCGCCCAGCAGCAGATCGACATCCCCGGCCAGCCCTCCCCGAAGGCCGACGCCCCGGCCGAGCAGGCTCCGGCCGAGCAGGCTCCCGCCACGCGCCGCCGCCGGGTCACCGCGGACGCGGGCGCTCCGGCCGCCGCCGAGCAGGCCCCCGCCGAGCCGAAGGGCGACGCGAAGGCCGAAGGCCAGGCGCAGTCGCAGCAGTCCCCGTCGCAGGGCGACGCCAGGGGCGACGGCGACGGCGGTGACGGCCGTCGCCGTGACCGCCGCGACCGCGGCCGCGACCGCGGCGAGCGCACCGACCGCGGTGACCGCAACGACCGTGCCGAGCGCGGTGATCGGGGCGACCGCGGGGACCGTCGCGGCAAGGGCGACGACCAGCAGCAGAACCAGGGCGGCCAGGGCCGCCAGCAGAACCAGCAGCAGGGCGGCGGCCGTCAGGACGACGGCTACGACGACGACGGAGGCGGCCGCCGCGGCCGTCGCGGCCGCTACCGCGACCGCCGGGGCCGTCGCGGCCGCGACGACGTGCAGGAGCCGCAGGTCAACGAGGACGACGTCCTGATCCCGGTCGCGGGCATCCTCGACATCCTCGACAACTACGCGTTCATCCGGACCTCCGGCTACCTGCCCGGCCCGAACGACGTGTACGTCTCCCTCGCCCAGGTCCGCAAGAACGGCCTGCGTAAGGGCGACCACCTCACCGGCGCGGTGCGCCAGCCGAAGGAGGGCGAGCGCCGCGAGAAGTTCAACGCGCTGGTCCGCCTCGACTCCGTCAACGGCATGGCGCCCGAACACGGCCGCGGCCGCCCGGAGTTCAACAAGCTCACCCCGCTGTACCCGCAGGACCGCCTCCGTCTGGAGACCGACCCCGGCGTCCTCACCACGCGGATCATCGACCTCGTGTCGCCGATCGGCAAGGGCCAGCGCGGTCTGATCGTGGCCCCGCCGAAGACCGGCAAGACCATGATCATGCAGGCGGTCGCCAACGCGATCACCCACAACAACCCCGAGTGCCACCTGATGGTCGTCCTCGTCGACGAGCGTCCGGAAGAGGTCACCGACATGCAGCGGTCGGTGAAGGGCGAGGTCATCTCCTCGACCTTCGACCGTCCCGCCGAGGACCACACCACGGTCGCCGAGCTCGCCATCGAGCGCGCCAAGCGGCTGGTGGAGCTGGGCCACGACGTCGTCGTGCTGCTCGACTCGATCACGCGTCTGGGCCGTGCGTACAACCTCGCCGCCCCGGCCTCCGGCCGCATCCTGTCCGGTGGTGTCGACTCGACGGCGCTGTACCCGCCGAAGCGCTTCTTCGGCGCGGCCCGCAACATCGAGGACGGCGGCTCGCTGACCATCCTCGCCACCGCGCTGGTGGACACCGGGTCCCGCATGGACGAGGTGATCTTCGAGGAGTTCAAGGGCACCGGCAACATGGAGCTCAAGCTCGACCGGAAGCTCGCCGACAAGCGCATCTTCCCCGCGGTGGACGTCGACGCGTCCGGTACCCGCAAGGAGGAGATCCTGCTGGGCAGCGACGAGCTGGCCATCACCTGGAAGCTCCGCCGGGTGCTGCACGCGCTCGACTCGCAGCAGGCGATCGAGCTGCTCCTCGACAAGATGAAGCAGACGAAGTCGAACGCCGAGTTCCTGCTGCAGATCCAGAAGACGACGCCGGCGCCGGGCAACGGCGACTGACGCCCGTCCCGCCCGTCCCACCGCGAGGGCCGCACCCCG
>NZ_LIRG01000557.1 GCF_001419695.1 Streptomyces prasinopilosus | reverse complement strand
GCGGGGTCGCGGGGCCCTCCGTCCGCCCCCGCCGTGGGCCCCGCCGCCCCGGCCGCGCGGTCGCGGTCGCGGATGCCGCCGGAGTGGCGGGCGGCGGGGCCGTGGCCCCACCGGGACCCCCGGGGTCCACCGGGACCCCCGGAGCCCGCCACTCCGGCGGCATCCGCGACCGCGACCGCGCGGCCGGGGCGGCGGCGCCCACGGCGGGGGCGGACGGAGGGCCCCGCGACCCCGCGCGGGCGCCCGCGAGCACCCCGTGCGGGCACCCGCGGGCGGCCGGACCGGCGGCGCCGGCGCGAGGGCGCACGGACACGGGTGTGTGCCGCGGATATAAGTTGGTGACGTATGCCCCGCTTTGGCGGGCGGCACGCGGCCGCGTCCGGGGCGCCCGCCAAGGCAAGCCTCAGCGATTCAGATCACCCCGCACCCGACTACAGTGCGACCGGGGTTGGGGGTAGTCTCGGACGGACTGTATAAGTTACCGCTTAGTAATGTCGGGAATCCCGTGGCAGGAGCCCCCGACCAAACCCTCGCAGGCCCGAGGAGCCCCCATGCAACTCGCCGCGATCATCGTGTCGCTGGTCCTGGCCGTGGTCGGCGCTGCCCTGCTCGCACGCGCGATCGGCCAGTTCGTCCGGTACTTCAAACTGGGCCAGCCGGTTCCGGCCGGCACCCGGACCGACAATCCCTACCGGCGCAGCGTGACCCTGGTGCGGGAGTTCCTCGGCCACACGCGCATGAACAAGTGGGGCGTCGTCGGCATCGCCCACTGGTTCGTGGCCGTCGGCTTCCTGACGCTGCCGCCGACCCTGGCCCAGGCGTTCGGCCAGCTCTTCCAGGCCGACTGGGTGCTCCCGGTCATCGGCGGCTTCCTGCCGTTCGAGATGTACATCGAGTTCATCGGCGTGATGACCGTGCTCGGCATCGCCGTGCTGATCGCCATCCGCCTGCTGAACCTGCCGTCGCGCCCGGGCCGCAAGTCCCGCTTCGCCGGCTCCAAGTCGGGTCAGGCGTACTTCGTCGAGTACGTCATCCTCACCATCGGCCTCGCCATCTACGTGCTGCGCGGCCTCGAGGGCGCGCTGCACCACGTGGACGGCTACGAGGCGGCGTACTTCGCCTCGTACCCGCTGGTGCTCGCCTTCCAGAACCTCGACGTCGGCACGCTGCAGAACCTGGTCTACCTGGTCGCCATGATCAAGATCGGGACCTCGTTCGTGTGGATGATCGTGGTCTCGCTCAACACGAACATGGGCGTGGCCTGGCACCGCTTCCTCGCCTTCCCGAACATCTGGTTCAAGCGCGAGGCCGACGGCGACGTCGCCCTCGGCGGCCTGCAGCCGATGACCTCGGGCGGCAAGCCGATCGACTTCAGCGATCCCGGTGACGACGACGTCTTCGGCGTCTCCCAGGTCGAGCAGTTCTCCTGGAAGGGCCTGCTGGACTTCTCCACCTGCACCGAGTGCGGGCGCTGCCAGTCGCAGTGCCCCGCCTGGAACACCGGCAAGCCGCTCTCCCCCAAGCTGCTGATCATGTCGCTGCGCGACCACGCGCACGCCAAGGCCCCGTACCTGCTGGCCGGCGGCGGCAAGACCATGGAGGGCGAGGAGAAGGCCCCGGCCGAGGCCCTGAAGGACGTGCCCGCCGCGGCGCTGGCCGAGGCCGAGCGGCCGCTGATCGGCACCCTCGAGGAGAACGGCGTCATCGACCCGGACGTCCTGTGGTCCTGCACCACCTGCGGCGCCTGCGTCGAGCAGTGCCCGGTCGACATCGAGCACGTCGACCACATCGTCGACATGCGCCGCTACCAGGTCATGATCGAGTCCAGCTTCCCCTCGGAGGCGGGCACGATGCTCAAGAACCTGGAGAAGAAGGGCAACCCCTGGGGCCTGGCCAAGAAGCAGCGCCTGGAGTGGCTCAAGGAGCTCGACTTCGAGGTCCCGGTCGTCGGCAAGGACATCGAGGACCTCACCGAGGTCGAGTACCTGTACTGGGTCGGCTGCGCCGGCGCCCTCGAGGACCGCGCCAAGAAGACCACCAAGGCCTTCGCCGAGCTGCTGCACATCGCGGGCGTCAAGTTCGCGATCATGGGCGGCGACGAGAAGTGCACCGGTGACTCCGCCCGCCGCCTCGGCAACGAGCCCCTGTTCCAGGAGCTCGGCATGGAGAACGTCATGTCGCTGAACATGGCCTTCGGCGAGGAGACGGACGACGAGGGCAACGTCACCGAGGAGTCGAAGAAGCCCAAGTCGGCGAAGAAGATCGTCGCCACCTGCCCGCACTGCCTCAACACCCTCGGCAACGAGTACCCGCAGCTCGGCGGCGACTACGAGGTCATCCACCACACCCAGCTGCTCCAGCACCTCATCGACGAGGGCAAGCTGATCCCGGTCACCCCGGTCGAGGGCCTCATCACCTACCACGACCCGTGCTACCTGGGCCGGCACAACAAGATCTACACGCCTCCGCGCGAGATCATCGCCAACGTCCCGGGCCTGCGCAACGAGGAGATGCACCGCCACAAGGAGCGCGGCTTCTGCTGCGGCGCCGGCGGTGCGCGGATGTGGATGGAGGAGCGGATCGGCAAGCGCATCAACGACGAACGCGTCGACGAGGCCCTCGCCCTGAACCCCGACATCGTCTCCACCGCCTGCCCGTTCTGCCTGGTCATGCTGACCGACTCGGTCAACGGCAAGAAGAACGACGGCAAGGCCAAGGAGTCCATCCAGGTCGTCGACGTCGCGCAGCTCCTGCTGGAGTCCGTCAAGACGCCGCTCGATCCCGCCGGCGAGGCGGAGAGCGAGAACACCCCGGAGCCCGAGCCGGTGAAGTGACCGGCCCGTCCCTCCTCCAGCGCCCCGTCCCGGCCCCGGCCGGCGGCGGGGCGCTGTCGTGCGCGGCCGGCGGCGGGACCGGCCCGGGGGCCCGGCGGCGGGGCCGGCCCGTGCCGGGTCAGCCCGTCCCGGCCGGCGCGCCGGGCCGGACGGGCGGCAGGACCGCGGTGAGTTCGGTGCGGCGGCGGATGCCGAGTTTGCGGTAGCAGGCCGTCAGGTGGGTCTCCACCGTGCGCCGGGCGAGGTGCAGCAGGGCGGCTATCTCCGCGTTCGTCCGGCCCTCGGCGGCCAGGCCGGCGACGCGGCGCTCGCTGTCGGTGAGCGCGGCGGGACCGGTCCGCGGGGCGCCCGCGCGCCGGGCACCGCCCTCGCGGAGCAGCCCCTCGGCGACGGTGCGCAGCCGGACCGCGCCGAGCCGTTCGGCGCGGTCCGCCGCCTCGCGCAGCGGCTCGCGGGCGCGGGCACGCTCCCCCGAGGCGGCCAGCCGGCGGCCGTGGGAGACCAGGGCCTCGATCAGCTCCGTCCCGACCGGTCCCTCGCGCAGCACCTCGACCGCGCGGCCGGTGAGTTCCAGGCCGCGCCGGCCGCCGGTCGCCTCGCCCAGCACGCGCAGCGCGCGGCCCAGGACGCGCGGGGTACGCCACACCTCGGCGAGCCGCAGTTCCTCCTCGGCGAGGGCCAGCGCCTCCCGCGGCCGGCCGAGCGCCAGCCGGCACTCGGCGGCGCCGACGCGCCAGGGGGCGACCACGGACCTGACCGCCTCGTGGGCCGCCTGGCGCCGTCCGCACTCCAGGAAGTCCTCCAGCGCGGCCGCCGGGTCCCCGGCGGCCGCGCGCAGCACCCCCCGCGCGTACAGGAAGCGGTGCGTCCTCCAGGAGTCCGGTGCGATCCGCGGGTCGAAGCCGTCCGCGAGGCGGGCGGCCTCCTCCAGCCGGCCCGTCTCCACCAGCGCGATCACGGCCTGCGTGTGCGCGCTGGCCGGTCCGGGGCCGGGCAGGCCGGTCGCGGGCGGCCGGGCCCGCGGGGCGGCGAGCACGGTGGCGAAGTCCGCGCGGGCCGCCGCGAGGTCCACGCGCACGTCGAGCAGGACGTGGTGCATGGGGTGCAGCAGGAGGGGCCCCAGGGTGTCCAGGGCGCGCCGCACCAGGCGTTCGGCCTCGTCGAGTTCGTCGGCCCACTGGGCCACCACGGCGGCCGTGGTGAGCAGGAACGGCTCGGCGAGCGGATCGGCCGGCTCCTCGAGGAGGCCGCGGATCCGGGCCGTCGCGTCCCGGGAGGAGATCAGGCCGGCCGTCGCCTCGTACCGGACGATCAGTGCCTGGTGGGCGGCGCCGAGCAGGTCCGGGGAGTCCCCGTCGGGCCCGTGCAGCCGCCGGTACTCCTCGCGCAGGGCGCCCAGTTCGTGGTCCGACATCAGGACGGCGACGGCGCGCAGCGTGCGCACCAGGTCCGGGTGGTCCGTCAGCCGGGCCTCCTCCGTGCGGAGCATGCGCAGCGCCGCCGGGGTCTCCCCGCTGCGGGCGAGCGCCGTGGCCAGGGCCACCATCGCCCGCACCAGGTCCCGGGAGTCGCCCGGGAGCCGTACGGCCTCGGTGAGCCGGGCGATGCCGCCGGCCGGGTGCTCGGCGCACTCCAGGGAGCCCAGCTGGATGAGGACGCCGGCCCGGCGGCCGGACTCCATCGGCTCGTCCAGGGCGCGCCGCAGGAACGTCACGGCGGTCCGTGCGCGGCCGGCGCGGACCTCGGCGGCGGCCGCCTGGACCAGGACGTCGACGGCCCACGGCTCGGCCACCACGGAGGCGCGCGCCAGGTGCCCGGCCACCACGGCGACGCCGGCGCCCCGGCGCATCAGCTCCTCGGCGGCGGTGCGGTGGGCGGCCCTGCGCCGGCCGCTGGTCCAGCCGCTCAGCACCGCGTCGCGCAGCAGCGGATGGGCGTACCGGGCCAGTCCGTCCGCGTCCTGGCACAGCAGTCCCAGGCGGGTCATCGCGGTG
>NZ_LIRG01000556.1 GCF_001419695.1 Streptomyces prasinopilosus | reverse complement strand
CGGGGACCGGCCGGTCCCCGGCGGGCGGGGGCCGGGATCATTCGGCCCAGGCGGAGTTCTTGATGACCTCGACGAAGTCGCCGCGGACGAACCCGGGCACGTAGTGGGCGAGCACATCGGCCTTGACGTTGCCGAACGTCGTCTCGGGGCGGTCCTTGATGCCCTCGGTGAACGCGGCCAGGATCCGGTTCTTGAAGTCCGGGCGGGGATGGGCCTCCACCACGGCCGCACGCTGTTCGTCGGAGACCGCGTGGTAGCCGATGCCCAGGACGTCCAGTTCCACCCCCCGGGTGAGCAGGGCGATCTCGGGGGCCATGTGCAGGGGGATCTCCGGCGTGGTGTGCAGGGCGATCGCCGTCCAGACCCGGTCGGCCTCCTCGCCGGTGACGCCGTGGGCGTGCAGGAACCGCCGTGCCTCGTCGGCACCGTCGATCTCGAAGCGCTGGTCGGTGCGGCGGAACCGCTCGGTCAGGCCCAGGTCGTGGAACATCGCCCCGACGTACAGCAGCTCCGGGTCGAACGAAAGCCCCTGCTCGCGCCCGCGCAGCGCCGCCCAGAGGAACACGCGCCGGGAGTGGTCGAACAGCAGCGGTGAGGCCGCCTCACGGACCAGTTCGGTCGCCTCCCGCGCCAGAGCGCTGTCCGGGATCCGCACGTCCGCGATGGTCTCGCTCATGGTCTCTCTCCACTTCCTCGTCTCGGGGACCGGCTTCCAGGGTCCCCCGGCGCGTACCCTGGCGCCATGTCCTTCCTGACAGAGAAACCACAGATCCGGACATGACGCACCGGGTGGGCTTCGTGGTGTTCGACGGGGTGACCCTGCTGGACGTCAGCGGTCCCGCGGAGGTCCTGCACCAGGCGGGCCGGCTCGGCCACCCCTACGACCTGGTCATGATCTCGGCGGGCGGCGGAGAGGTCAGGACCTCGACCGGGATGCCGCTGAGCGGCACCGTGACGGCGGCCGGGGCCGGACGGGTCGACACGGTGCTGGTGGCCGGGGGCGACCGCCTGGCCGAGCAGCCGGTGGACGCGGAACTGCTGGCGACGACCCGGGCGGTGGCCGAGCGGGCGACGCGGGTCGCCTCGGTGTGCACCGGCGCCTTCGTCCTGGCCGGACTCGGTCTGCTCGACGGGCGCCGGGCGGCCACCCACTGGCGGCACGCCGGCACGCTCGCCCGCCGTCACCCCCGGGTGCGCGTCGAGCCGGACGCGATCCACGTCCGCGACGGGCGGTTCGTCACCTCCGCGGGCATCAGCGCGGGCATTGACCTGACCCTGGCCCTGGTCGAGGACGACCACGGGGCCGGCGCGGCCCGCCGTATCGCCCGCGAACTGGTGGTCTTCCTGCGGCGTCCGGGCGGGCAGTCACAGTTCACCACTCCCGCGCCCGCGCCCGCGCGCGACGGCCTCCTGCGGCCCCTGATCGACTCCGTGCTGGCCGACCCGGCCGCCGACCACGACCTGCCGTCCATGGCCCGCGCCGCGGCCGTCAGCCCTCGGCACCTGACCCGGCTCTTCCACGCGGAACTGGGCACCACCCCCGCCCGCTGGGTCGAGCGGGTCCGTCTCGACCATGCCCGCAGGCTCCTCCTCGACGGGCACAGCGTCACCTCGGTGGCCCGGCACAGCGGCTTCGGCAGCGACGAGACCCTCCGCCGCGTCTTCCTGCGCCACCTCGGCACCACCCCCACCGCCTACCGCCAGCGCTTCACCTCCACCTCCGCCTCCACCGGCACGGCCCGGGGCGCGTTCCCCGGGGCCGGGGACGCGGTGGGGCACCGCGGAGCCTGACCGCAGGCCCCGCAGGTCCCCGCCGACAGGAGCGACGGCGTCGAGAGCGGCCTTCCACCGCGGCCCGGGCGGGTGTATGCACCGCGCGTATACATAGTGCGTATACCCCGTGTGTATAGTGCCGGGCATGACCACCGCGACCACCTCCCACCGGGACGTCCCCGGCACCGGCACCGCCCCCGGCACCGGTGCCGTCCTCGCCGCGACCGCGGCCTTCGGGCTGCTGCTCGGCTGGGCGACGTACGCCCTGCACGGGACGACCCCCCTGCTGGAGCGGGCGACCAACTCGGTGTCCACCTGGATCCTGTGGACCGCCGCGGCCGGAGCACTGATCCGCGGCCGGTCGCTCGCCGCCTGGTGCGGGGCGTTGATGATGCTCGCCACCTGCGGCGGTTACTACGCGGCGTCCACGCTCGGGGACGACTTCGGGGCTGGGGGCCTCGGCACCGCCGCCGTGTGGTCGGTGGCGGGGCTGGCCGGCGGGCCCCTGCTGGGGTGGGCCGGATGGACGGTGCGCCGCGGGCGCGGGAACGTGCGGGCGGTGGCCGGCGCGGTCATCGCGATGGTGGTGCTGGGCGAAGGGCTCTGGCTGGGCCTGGAACTCCGCTACTGGACGGAGGCGGCCGTCTTCCTGGCCGTCGGCGTGCTGCTCACCGCTTTCCTGACCTTCCGTCTGGCGCGTTCCCGGGAGCCCCGGTTCTGGTGGTGCGCCGTGCTCGCCCCCGTGTTCGCCGTCGCCTTCTACTGCGCCGAGAAGCTGGTCCTCGACTCCCTGATCGGAACGGTCTGACCCGCGTGCGAGGGGGCCCGCCGGTGACGGCGGGCCCCCTCGCGGCGGTGCGGGTCAGATCTGGCTGAAGCCGTAGTTCATCATCTTCTTGGCGTCCGTCTCGCGCTGGGCGGAGCCGGTGGAGGCGAGGACCGTGCCGATGACGGTCCTGCCGTTCTTCGTCGCGGCGAAGACCAGGCAGTACTTGGCCTCCGGGCCCGAGCCGGTCTTCACGCCGGTCGTGCCGCTGTAGCTGCTGAGCAGGCCGTTGGTGTTGGTCCACGGCGCCATCGTGCGGGTGCTGCCCGTCTTCGTGATGGTCTTCGCGGTGTACTTCTTCGTCTTGACGATCGCGCGGAAGTTGGCGTTCTTCATCGCACTGCTGGCGATCTTCGTCAGATCGCGCGGCGTGGAGTAGTTCTTGCCCTTGCCGATGCCGTCGAACGAGTCGAAGTTGGTGTTCTTCAGGCCCAGCTTCTTCACGTCGGCGTTCATCTTGCCGATGAAGGACTTCACGCGGGCGGCCCGCGTCGTGCCCGTACCGAACTTGTCGGCCAGCGCGTACGCCGCGTCGCAGCCGGACGGCAGCATCAGCCCGTACAGCAGCTGGCGCACGGTGACCTTGTCGCCGACGATCAGCCGCGCGGACGACGCGTTGTTCGCCACGATGTAGTCGCTGTAGGCCATCTGGATCGTGACCTTGGCGTCCAGGTTCAGGTTCTTCTGCGCGAGCACGACCTTCGCGGTCATGATCTTCGTTGTGGAACCGGTCGAACGACGGGTGTCCGCGGCCTTGGTGTAGAGGGACTTGCCGTTCGCGTTGTTCATCACGAAGCCGCCCTTGGCGGCGATCGTGGGCTTGGTGGCGGCCTGTACGGGTGCCGCGTAGAGGACGCCGGAGGCCAGCACGGCGCCGGTGGACACGGCGACGCCGACGGCTCTGCGGACCCGGATTCCCTGAATGCCGATATTCAAGTGAGGTACCCCGATTGCGTTGAATGCCCCATTGCTGCGGCCGAGTTGAGGCGCGACCGAGAGCGGCCGCACGAGTCTGACGCACGAGAGGCGCGGATGGTTGTGCGCCGGAGCGGGAAGATTTTCCGGCCGGGGCGATGGGGCGGTGCCACGGGAGGGCGGCACGGCGGGTCGGGCGGCGGTGCGGGCGAGCGGTGGCGGGGCGCGGTCGGGTCCGGATGGTGGACGGATGCATCCACGCGTACGTGTTGTATCTATCCTGTCGGCATGAATCCGGCTCCCGTGAGGCAACCCCCCGCCGCCGAACGTGTCTACACCCACGTCAAGCAGGGCGTCCTCGAACGCCGTTACGAGGGCGGCACGCTGCTGACCGAGGGGGAGCTGGCCGAAGCCGCCGGGGTCTCGCGCACACCGGTGCGCGAGGCGCTGCTGCGGCTGGAGGCCGAGGGGCTGATCCGGCTCTACCCGAAGAAGGGCGCCCTCGTCCTGCCCGTCTCCGCGCAGGAGATCGCCGACGTCGTCGAGACCCGGCTGCTCGTCGAGGAGCACGCGGTGCGCAAGGCGGTCCCCGCGCCCCCCGGGCTCCTCGAGCGCCTGGAGGCGCTGCTCGCCCGGCAGCGGGAACAGGCCGTCGCCGGTGACTTCGCCGCCGCGTCCGTCACCGACCGCTGCTTCCACGCGGAGATCGTCCGCAGCGGCGGCAACGAGATCCTCTCCCGCCTCTACGACCAGCTCCGCGACCGCCAGCTGCGCATGGGGGTCGCCGTCATGCACTCGCACCCCGACCGCATCGCGAAGACCCTCTCCGAGCACCAGGAGATCCTCGAGGCACTGCGCTCGGGCGACCCGGAGGCGGCCGCGGAGGTCGTCAACCGGCACGTGGGCTGGTTCTCCCACCTGGCCCGGGGGGAAGTGCGATGACCGGCGGGAGCACGCGGGGCGGCGGGAGCGCGGCGGGCGAGGGGAGCGCGGCGGCCGGAGCGGGCGCGCCGCCCGGGGAGCCCCCGGGCGGCCGGCGGGCCCTGGTGGTGTGGGGCATCGGCGTCTCGGTCTACTTCGTCGCCGTCATCTTCCGCACGTCCCTGGGGGTGGCCGGCCTCGACGCCGCCGACCGCTTCGGCGTCAACGCCTCCGCCCTGTCCACCTTCTCCATCCTCCAGCTGCTGGTCTACGCGGGCATGCAGATACCCGTCGGCCTGCTCGTCGACCGGCTCGGCACCAAGAAGGTGCTGGGCATCGGCATCGTGCTGTTCACGGTCGGACAGCTCGGCTTCGCCCTCTCCCCGTCGTACGGCATGGCGCTCGCCTCCCGCGCCCTGCTCGGCTGCGGGGACGCCATGACGTTCATCAGCGTGCTGCGGCTGGGCGGCCGGTGGTTCCCGGCCCGGCGCGGGCCGCTGGTCGGGCAGCTCGCCGGGCTGGCCGGCATGGCGGGCAACCTCGTCTCCACCCTGGTCCTGGCCCGGCTGCTGCACGGCATGGGCTGGACGGCGGCCTTCGGGGGCAGCGCGCTCGCCGGTGTCGTGGTGTTCGTCCTGCTCCTGCTGTTCCTGAAGGACCACCCCGAGGGCCACGAGCCGGACCGCGTCCCGCACCGGGGCGCCGCCTACGTGCGCGGGCAGATCGCCGCCTCCTGGCGCGAACCGGGGACCCGGCTCGGCATGTGGGTGCACTTCACCACGCAGTTCCCGGCGATGGTGTTCCTGCTGCTGTGGGGCATGCCGTTCCTCGTCGAGGCGCAGGGGCTGTCCCGGACCGAGGCCGGTGAGCTGCTCACCCTCGTGGTGCTGTCCAACATGGTCTTCGGGCTCGTCTACGGCCAGCTGATCGCCCGGCGGCACGGTGCGCGGATGCCGCTGGTCCTGGGGACCGTGGGGGCGACGGCCCTGCTGTGGGCGGCCACGCTGGCCCATCCGGCCGAGACGGCGCCGATGTGGCTGCTGGTGGTGCTGTGCACGGTCCTGGGCGCCTGCGGACCCGCCTCGATGATCGGGTTCGACTTCTCCCGCCCGGTGAACCCGCCGGAGCGGCAGGGCACGGCGTCCGGCATCACCAACATGGGCGGCTTCATCGCGTCCATGACCACCCTGTTCGCCGTCGGCGTGCTGCTGGACGCCACCGGCGGGAACTACGGCGTCGCCTTCGCCGCCGTCTTCGTCCTCCAGGCCCTCGGGCTCGCCCAGATCCTGCGGCTGCGCGGGCGGGCGGCGCGCAGGGAGCGGGAACGGCTGGTCGCCGCCCGGGTCGAGAGCGTGCACGTGCCGGTGTGAGCGGGCCGCGTGCCGGTGCGGGGGAGCGGGCGGGCGCCGGGGCCCGGGTGCCGTCCGGGGCCTGTCCGGCGCCCCGCTCCGCCGGCCGGTCCTACCGCGTCACCGCGAAGTGCCGCAGGATCGCCGCCGCCAGGTCCGGGTCGCCGTCCGTCTTCACCCGGTCCGACACCGCCTCCGGTGTCACCCGGCCGCACGCCAGGCGGACGTACGTCTCCCAGTCGAGGGCGAGGGAGACGGCCGGGCCGAGCGCCGGGGAGGTCTCCAGCGTGCCGCGGCCCTGGATGTCGACGCGGACGGTGCGCAGGAACTCCACGGGCCCGTGGACGTCGATCACCACGGCCGAGCTGCGCGGTGCCTGGGCCTTCTCGGCGACCACCCGCGGCAGCTCCTCGAGCAGCACGTCGCGGGCGACGTACGCGCCGGGGGAGTCGAGGTTGCCGGGACGGCCGAGGGCCGCCCGCAGGTCCTGCTCGTGCACCCACACGTCGAACGCGTGCCGGCGCATGGACTCCTCCAGCGTGAGTTCCGAACCGAGCGGGCCGCGCACCGTCCTGCCCGGTTCACGCGACTCGTTGCGCAGCTGGCGGTTGCGGCGGATGATCGTGTACTCCAGCTCGGAGGTCATCTCCGGCGCCGTGTGGTGGCGGCGCACGTCGACCTGTATCTCCATGTAGCGCTGGTGCTCGTCGGTGACGTGGAACAGGTCGCGCGGCAGCGCGTGGATCGGGCGCGGGTCGCCCAGCATCTCGCAGTCCAGACCGATGACGTGGGAGACCACGTCGCGGACCGACCACCCCGGGCACGGCGTCCGCCGGTTCCAGTCGGCCTCCACGAGCGGCTGCACCAGCTCGGATATCGCCTCGACGGAGTGGTTCCAGGCGTCGGCGTAGGGCTGGAGGGTGGGATGCAGACTCACGGAACGGGACCCCTCGGCGGTCGGTACACGGGCAGGTTGCGGCGGCGGTGCCAGTGGGCGGTTGCTGCGCTCGGCGGGCGTCTCGGGACTCCCCGGTTCTCGACTACGCTCGAACCGGGAGGGCCCCCAAGTTACGCTGCTGTGAGGCACCCCGGCAGTGCTTTCGTGTGACGATCGTAGGCCGTGCCGACGAGTCGAATGCCAGGACGGTGGTATTGTGCGCGCTTCGTTGCTCCAATTCGGCGTGAACGAGGGCGAATCGGTCGAATCCCGTCGCCGCAGGGCCGCCGCCCTGGTGCGGGAGCAGGCCGGGGCCGACCTCGTCGTCCTGCCGGAGCTGTGGACGACCGGCGCGTTCGCCCACGAGGACTTCGCGCGCGAGGCGGAGCCCCTGCACGGGCCGACCCTCGAGGCGATGGCCGCGGCCGCGCGCGACGCGGGCGTGTGGCTGCACGCGGGTTCCGTCCCGGAGCGGGCCGCCGGCGACTTTGCCGGGGACGACGGGCCGCTCTACAACACCTCGCTCGTCCTCTCCCCCGACGGGGACCTGGCCGCCGTCTACCGCAAGATCCACCGCTTCGGCTTCGACCGGGGCGAGGCCGTCCTGATGAGCGCGGGCGACGCGCTGGTGACGGTGCCGCTG
>NZ_LIRG01000555.1:15341-16053 GCF_001419695.1 Streptomyces prasinopilosus | reverse complement strand
CCCCGGCGACCGGCCGGGCGTGGACGTCGGCGCCCCGCCGAGGCGCGCTTCGCGGTGCGGGTCAGTCGGCGGGGCCCGTCCGCAGCCGGGGCGCCCGCGCCCCCGCGTCCACGGGAAGGCCGTCCCCCCGCTCCACCTCCGCCGCCAGCTCCCGGGCCCAGGCGACCACACCGCCCAGGTCGATCCCGTACGGACGCGGCTCACCCGCGGCCGCCGCCCACTCCTCGGCCGACCCCGCCCCGCGTCGCAGCAGCCGGGCCCCGCCGGTCGTGTTCCCGCGCGCCGTGTGGGTGAGCCCGACGGCGAGCTGGGCGAGCCCCCGCCACAGCTCCCGTTCCTCCTCGGGCCCCGACTTCCAGGCGTCCTCGAACACCTCGTGCGCGTGGAACGGCTTCCCCTCGTCCAGCAGGCGCTGTGCCTCGGCGACGCTCTCCAGGGGCGGTCGGACCACCCCCTCCGGCTGCCGGGGCACCCCTCGCGCCCCGTGGGGCAGCGGCCGCCCCAGCCCGTCCCGGGGACGCGCGTTGCGCGCCCGCCCGTCACCGTCCCGGTCGCGTCCGCCGTCCGCCCGCCCGGAGGCGGGCCCGTGCTCCTGGTCCCGGAAGGTGCTGTCCATGCTGCCCATATCCCGATTGTCCCCCGCCCGGACCGCTTTCGGCCCGGCCGGGGCCGTGGGGTAAAGTACTGACCGCGCGCTCACGCGGACCACCGC
>NZ_LIRG01000555.1:0-15334 GCF_001419695.1 Streptomyces prasinopilosus | reverse complement strand
CGTCCCGACTCGGAAGAGTCACAGGTGAGGGCCGGTTTCGGAGACATCCGAAACCGGCCCTTTCCCTTTCCCTTTCCGGCCCGGTCGGCGCCCTCCCGTGCCCGCCGCACCGCGCGGCGGTACCGCCGTCGTCGCGCGGTCGCCCCGGGCACCGCGGTCATCCCGTCGCGTCCCGGAGGTACTCGGTGAGCGCCTTGCCCGGCCGGAACGCGGCCTCCTCGCCCTCCCGGTGGAAACTGCCGAAGCTGCCCAGGAGGACCGTCTCCCCCCGGCGGAGGGCCTCGGCGATCGAACCCGGGTGCTCCACGGTCCCGAAGACGGCGTCCAGCGTGCGTTCGACCTGTTCGGGGGTGAGCCGACGGTCGTCACCGTTGTCCGCCGCGTTGCCCGCGGTCGCTTCGATCAAATGGGTCCTGTCCATGTGCACCGCCTGTTCACTGGGGGCCGGAGAGCCGGGGCCTGCGATGCCACGATCGCGGCATTCGGCACCCGGTGCATCTCCTGGTGGGCGTGCGGGTGGGAGAGGACCGGCCGTCCTGGCCCGCCCGTGAGCTGCGAGGCGCGCGGTGGTCCCCCACCCTGGAAGAGGAGGGGGGCCTTCCCGGTGCGCGGCGAGAGGAACCCGGATGACGAAGAACCGGAGCGGGAGCAAGAAGCTGGAGAAAGGCGACGAGGTCGCCTGGAGCAGCCACGGAAGCCAGGCCGAGGGCGAGGTGGAGAAGGAGATCACCGAGCGGACGGAGGCCGCGGGACGGACGGTGGACGCCTCGCCGGACGACCCGCAGTACCAGGTCCGCAGTGAGAAGTCCGGCAGGTCCGCGGTGCACAAGCCGTCCGCCCTGAGGAAGAAGTGAGGCCCCGTGGACGGTGACGAGCGGAAGGAGACCTGGGACGAGTTCCGTGAGCTGGTGAACATGAAGCCGGCCGAACTGGAACGGTGGCTGGCCTCGGAACAGTCGCGGAACGCCGGACAGGCCGGGGAAGGGGGAGAAACCACGGGGCACGCCTCGGGCCGCCGGATCGTGGAGATCCTGCGCGCGAGGAAGGGCGACCTCTCGGACGACGACTACCGGCACATGCGGAAGGTCGTCGGCTACGTCCGGCGGCATCTGGCCCAACGGCCCTCGGGCGACGTCCGGGACACCCGGTGGCGGCATTCGCTCATGAACTGGGGCCACGACCCGGTGGCCTGACGCACGGTCCGCGGCGGCGCCCCTCCCGCCGCCGCGGGCGCGGAGGACACGCCGGGAGCCGGGACGGCGGCGGTGTCCGTGAGCGAGGTGCCGCAGGTCGTGGACGGTGTGCCGGTCCACGGACCATACTGATCAGGCCCCCGGCCACTCACAGAACGACTCCATGGTCAAAAACAGCATCCCCTCGCCCACCGTCCCCGACACCGTATGGCTGGCGCGCGGACGCCATACGGGTCCCGAGCCCGAGCTCGACGTCCGGCGCAACCTCATCGCCCTCAAGGCGGCCGGGGGTCTCGACGACTTCCTGGAACTCGACCCCGTCGAGGCGGTCCGGTCCACCGCCCTGTACCCCCGGGACGCCTCCGCCGACCCCGGCCCGTCGGCCCGCCGCCTCTTCGAGGCCCGCTGGCGGGTGGCCGAGGACGTCACGGTGCGCGCGCAGCTGACCACCTACGATCCACCGGCCCGCGGGGACGCGGCCGAAGGCGTCACCTGGATCCTCGCCGCCGAGGCGGAGCGTGCGTGGGACGCCCGCTGGCCGTCGCCCGCCACCATGTTCTGGCCCGACAGCAGCCGGGTCGAGTGGGACCACGACACGGTGCCGGGCGTGCGCCTGCGGACGGTGAACCACCTGCCGAAGGACGACGACGAGGTGCGCCGCCGGCTGCGGGACTGCGCCCGCAGCAGCTGGTTCGTCCACGTCGTGGTGCACGAGGCGATGACGCCGGACGCGCGGGGACAGCGACCGCTCGCGGAGTTCCTGCCGCCGAGCCTGCGGGACCGGGTGGTCGAGCACCGGGGCACGCCCGAGCAGGCCCGGATCGCCGACTTCGCGCTGCAACGGGAGCTGAAGCTGCGGATGCCGCGCGGCGGCGCCGTCGTCCTGCCCACGGTACCGCCGGCACCGGACTACGACCCGGAGCACTTCACGGTGCGCACCATCTTCCTGGACGGCTCGGAACCGGTCGAGTTCCTCGGCAGGATCATCGAGTTCGCCGCACTGCCGCGGCCCCTGCCGGCCGAGGCCGAACAGGCCCTGACGCGGCTGCGCCGGGGCTGGCACCTGCTCAGCCCGGAAGAGGAACTGGCCCACGCCCGGGACATGGTCGCCCGGTACGCCCACGCGCTCGAAGCCATGACGGAGTCCCGCGACCTGTACCGGGAGGCGGCCGAGGCCGCGCAGGCCGCACTCGCCGAGGCGGCCCGCGGCGCCGGCGCGCCCCGGCCGGCCCTACCGGGACCGGCCGGCGAGGAGGGCTCGCCGCTCAGTGGCCTGACCAAGGCCTTCGGCCGCCTCCGGGGCACGAACAAGTAGGCCGTGCTCACGTCGGCGTGCCGCCCCCGGCCGGGGCCGCTTCGCCGATTCGCCGTGCACGCCCTTGACCTGAAGCGCGCTTCAAGCTGAAGACTCCCGTTCCGTGCCCCGGCCCCGGGACACGGAACGGGAGGGAAACCCCATGAAGTACCGCACCATCGGCAGCGATCCGCGGACCCGCCGGGAGGTGAGCGTGCTCGCGCTCGGCGCGATGCTGTTCGGCTCCGTGACGGACGAGAGGACGTCCTTCGCCCTGCTCGACCGGTACGTCGAGGCCGGCGGGAACTTCATCGACACGTCCGACAACTACGCCTTCTGGACCGACGGCGGTCAGGGCGGGCAGAGCGAGACGCTGCTCGGGCGCTGGCGGCGCAGCCGGGGCGTCGGCGACGAGATCGTCGTCGCGACCAAGCTGGGCGCCCGCCCGCTCGCCCCCGGCACGAGCTACACCGACCATCCGGAGGGCCTGTCGGCGAAGGTGATCCGGGAGTCGGCCGAGCGCAGCCGGGAGCGGCTCGGCACGGACCGCCTGGCCCTGCTGTACGCCCACATAGAGGACCGTGCCGTCCCGCTCCAGGAGACGGTGGAGGGCTTCGCCGGCCTCGTCGCCGAGGGCACGGTCGGACTGCTCGGCGCGAGCAACCACGCGGTGTGGCGGGTGGAGCGGGCCCGGGCCCTCGCCGCCGCGGCGGGACTGCCCGGCTACGAGGTGCTCCAGTACCAGCACAGCTACCTGCGCCCCCGCACCGACCTGCCCGAGGCCCTCTTCCCCGACGGCAGCCTCGGGCACACCGGCGCCGAGCTGCTCACCTACCTGCGGGCCGAGCCCCGGCTGGCCCTGGTCGCCTACTCGCCGCTGCTGAGCGGCGCGTACGCCCGGCCGGAGCGGCTGCCCCGGGACTACGACCACCCGGGGACCCCCGCCCGGCTGAAGGTCCTGCACGAGGTCGCCCGGGAGACCGGGGCGAGTGCCGGCCAGGTGGTGCTGGCCTGGCAGCTCGGCCACGAACCGCCGGTCCTGCCGCTGGCCGGGGTGTCCTCGGTGGCGCAGCTGGACGAGAACCTGGCAGCGGTGGACCTGGAACTGTCGCCGGAGCAGCGGGCCCGGCTGGACGCGGCCCACTGAGGCGGTGCGCCGTCCCGGCGCACCGGGGGAGCGCGCCGGGACGGCGCACCCGGACGGGGTTCAGGACCTGACCAGCAGCTGGAAGTCGAACGAGTAGCGCGAGGCGCGGTAGACGTGGGTCGCGTACTCCACCGCGCGGCCCGTGTCGTCATAGGCGGTGCGGTGCATGGTGAGCAGGGCGGCGCCCTCCTCCTCGTCCAGGCGGGCCGCCTCCCCGGCGGTGGCCGGACGGGCGCCGACGGTCTGCCGGGCGCTGTGCAGGGTGATGCCCGCCGCCCGCATCATGCGGTACAGGCCGGTCGACTCCAGCCGGGCGTCGTCCAGCTCCAGCAGATCGGCCGGGAGGTAGTTGCACAGGAGGGCGACGGGCCGGCCGTGGGTGCTGCGCAGGCGCTCCAGCAGGACCGTTTCCCCACCCTCGGCCAGGCCCAGGGCCGCCGCCACGCCGGGAGGCGCCGGGACGGTCTCGTGGCGGACGACCCGCGTGCCCGGGCCCTGGCCGGCCGCCTCCAGGTCGTCGTAGAGACTGGTGAGCTCCAGGGGGCGCCTGACCTGGCTGTGCACCACCTGGGTGCCCACCCCGCGCCGCCGGACCAGCAGTCCCTTGTCGACGAGGGACTGGATGGCCTGGCGGACCGTGGGGCGGGACAGGCCGAGGCGGACCGAGAGGTCGACCTCGTTGCCCAGGAGGTCGCCCGGGGCGAGGTCGCCGCGCGTGATCGCCGCCTCCAGCTGCTGGGCGAACTGGTGGTAGAGCGGCACCGGACTGCCCCGGTCCAGGACGAAGTCCAGTGAGCCGAGCACGGGTCCGGTCACGGCGCGGGCCCGGTCACCGGTCTTCGTCATGGGCGTGCCTTCCTGTCGAGGGGGATGCTGTCGAGGGCGGGGCCGCCCGGACGGCCGAGGGTCAGGAGTTGCTCGGGAAGCCGAGGTTGATGCCTCCGTCGGACGGGTCCGGCCAGCGCGTGGTGATGACCTTGCCCTGGGTGTAGAAGGCGACGCCGTCGTTGCCGTAGATGTGGTGGCCGCCGAAGAGGGAGTCCTTCCAGCCGCCGAAGGAGTGGTAGCCGACCGGGACCGGGATCGGCACGTTGACGCCGACCATGCCCGCCTGCACCTCGAGCTGGAAGCGGCGGGCGGCGCCGCCGTCCCGGGTGAAGATCGCGGTGCCGTTGCCCCAGCGGGAGTCGTTGATCAGCGCGATGGCCTCGTCGTAGGTCTCCGCGCGGACCACGCACAGCACCGGGCCGAAGATCTCCTCCCGGTAGGCGTCCGCGGTCACCGGCACCCGGTCGAGCAGCGAGACGCCGAGGAAGAAGCCGTCCTCGTGGCCGTCGACCGTCAGGCCCGTGCCGTCGAGCACGACCTCGGCGCCCTGCGCCGCCGCGCCCGCCACGTACGAGGCGACCTTGTCGCGGTGCTCGCGGGTGATCAGCGGGCCCATCTCCGAGGCCGGGTCGTCGCCCGGACCGATGCGGAGCCTCTTCGCCCGCTCGGCGATCCGGCCGACCAGGTCGTCGCCGATGCCGCCGACCGCGACCACGACCGACACGGCCATGCAGCGCTCGCCGGCCGAACCGTACGCGGCGTTGATCGCCTGGTCGGCGGCCAGGTCCAGGTCGGCGTCGGGCAGGACCAGCATGTGGTTCTTGGCGCCGCCCAGCGCCTGGACGCGCTTGCCGTGCTCGGTCGCCTTCAGCTGGATGTGCCGGGCGATCGGGGTGGAGCCGACGAAGGAGACGGCCTCGACGTCGGGGTGCTCCAGGATGCGGTCCACGGCCTCCCGGTCGCCCTGCACGACGTTCAGCACACCGTCCGGCAGGCCCGCCTCGGTGGCCAGTTCCGCGAGCAGGAGGGAGGCCGAGGGGTCCTTCTCGGACGGCTTCAGCACGAACGTGTTGCCGCACGCGATGGCCAGCGGGAACATCCACATCGGCACCATGGCCGGGAAGTTGAACGGGGTGATGCCGGCGACCACGCCCAGCGGCTGGCGGATCGAGGCGACGTCGACGCGGCTGGAGACCTCCGTGGACAGCTCGCCCTTCAGCTGCACGCTGATCCCGCAGGCCAGCTCCACGATCTCCATGCCCCGCGCGACCTCGCCGAGGGCGTCGGAGTGCACCTTGCCGTGCTCGGCGGTGATCAGCTCCGCGATCTCGTCGCGGTGGGCGTCCAGCAGCTCGCGGTACTTGAACAGGATCGCCGTGCGCTTGGCCAGCGACGAGGTGCCCCAGCTCCGGAAGGCGTCCTTCGCGGCGGCGACGGCGGCGTCCACCTCGCCGGTGTCCGCGAACGCGACCTGCTTCTCCTGGGCACCGGTGGCCGGGTTCCAGACGGGGCCGAAACGGCCGGAGGTGCCTTCGACGGGCTTGCCGCCGATCCAGTGGCTGATGGTCTTCATGAGAGCGGACGACCTTTCGTGCGCGGAGGTGCGGGGAGTCGGGAGGGGTTCGGGAGGGACTCGCGGGGAGCCCCGGGGCCGGCCGGAAGCGGTGCGGTGGGGCCGGCCGGGACGGTTCAGAGGTGCCGGCGGCGCCCGGCGACCCGGGCCTCGTAGCGTTCGCGGGCCCGGACGGCGGCCTCGCGGGAGGCGACCTCGGCCACCGGCACGTCCCACCAGGCCTCGGCCGGGGGAGCGGTGGGTGCCGGGTCCGTCTCGACGTACACGCACGTCGGACGCTCGGCGGCGCGGGCCTCGGCCAGGGCGTGGCGCAGCTCCCGCACGGTCTTGGCGCGCAGCACGTCCATGCCCAGGCTGGCCGCGTTCGCCGCGAGGTCCACGGGCAGCGGGGCGCCGGTGAAGGTGCCGTCCTCGGCCCGGTACCGGTAGGCGGTGCCGAAGCGCTCGCCGCCGGTCTCCTCGGACAGGCCGCCGATGGAGGCGTAGCCGTGGTTCTGGATCAGCACCATCTTCACGGGCAGCCGCTCCTGGACGGCCGTGACGATCTCGGTCGGCATCATCAGGTACGTGCCGTCGCCGACCAGCGCCCACACGGGCGTGCCGGGCGCGGCCTGCTGGACGCCGATCGCGGCCGGGATCTCGTAGCCCATGCAGGAGTAGCCGTACTCCAGGTGGTACTGGCGCGGGCTGCGCGCGCGCCACAGCTTGTGCAGGTCGCCGGGGAGCGAGCCGGCCGCGTTGATCACCACGTCCGTCTCGCCCACGACCGCGTCCAGCGCGCCGAGCACCTGGGTCTGGGTGGGTACGGCGTTCTCGTCGCCGGCACGGCAGGCGGCCTCGACGACCTCCTCCCAGCGCTCCTTGCCGGCCCGGTACCCGGCCTCGTACGCCGGGTCCACCCGGTGTCCCGACAGCGCCCCGGCCAGCGCCTCCAGACCGCTCCGCGCGTCGCACACCAGGGTGCGCGCCCCCAGCTTGTGGGCGTCGAAGCCGGTGATGTTGAGGTTGAGGAAGCGCACGTCCGGGTCGGCGAAGAGGGTGCCGGAGGCGGTGGTGAAATCGGTGTACCGGGTGCCGACACCGATCACCAGGTCGGCGGTGCGGGCCAGGTCGTCGCTCACCGCCGTGCCGGTGTGGCCGATGCCGCCCAGGTCGGCGGGGTGGTCGTGGCGCAGGGAGCCCTTGCCCGCCTGGGTGGAGGCGACCGGGATGCCGGTGGCGTCGACGAGGGCCTCGAGCGCGTCCTCGGCCTCGCTGTGGTGGACCCCGCCGCCCGCGACGATCAGCGGACGCCGGGCGGCCCGTACGGCCCGCACCGCCGCCTCCAGCTCGACCGGGTCCGGCGCCGGACGCCGTACCCGCCAGACGCGGTCGGCGAAGAACTCCTCCGGCCAGTCGTACGCCTCGGCCTGCACGTCCTGCGGCAGGGCGAGGGTGACGGCGCCGGTCTCGGCCGGGTCGGCGAGCACCCGCATCGCGTTCAGCGCGGAGGCGATCAGCGCCTCGGGGCGGGTGATCCGGTCGAAGTAGCGGGAGACGGGGCGCAGGGTGTCGTTGACGGAGACGTCGGCCTCGACCGGGTGCTCCAGTTGCTGGAGCAGCGGGTCCGCGGCGCGCGAGGCGAAGTAGTCGCCGGGGAGCAGCAGCACCGGCAGGCGGTTGACCGTGGCGAGGGCGGCGCCGGTGACCAGGTTGGTGGCGCCGGGGCCGATCGAGGTCGTCACGGCCTGCGCCGAGAGCCGGTTGAGGTGGCGGGCGTGGGCGACGGCCGCGTGCACCATGGACTGCTCGTTGCGGCCCTGGTGGTACGGCATGACCTCGGCGTACTCGACGAGCGCCTGCCCGACGCCCGCCACGTTGCCGTGCCCGAAGATACCCCAGGTGCCCGCGATCAGCCGGTGCCGCACACCGTCCCGCTCCGTGTACTGGGCGGCCAGGAAGCGCACCAGGGCCTGGGCGGTCGTCAGTCGGCGGGTGGCGGCGCTCATGCGGACCTCTCCGGGGCGGTGTAGAGGGGGAGACGGGGGTCGACCGGCTGGTCCGGCCAGGTGTCGCGGATCCAGGCGTGGTCGGGGTGGTCGCAGATCAGCCAGGCGCGTTCGTCCTCCGGACCCGCCATGACGTTGAGGTAGTACATGTGGTGGCCGGGGACGGCCATGGACGGCCCGTGCCAGCCGTCCGGGATGAGCACCACGTCGCCGTCGCGCACCTCGGCCAGCACGTCCGTGTCCCGGCCCGGACCGGACGGGGAGACCCGCTGGTAGCCGAGGCCGGGGACGCCGTCGTGGTCCGCGAACTCGAAGTAGTAGATCTCCTCCAGCACGGACTCCTCGCCCGGCCGGTGCTCGTCGTGCTTGTGCGGCGGGAACGACGACCAGTTGCCGCCCGGGGTGATCACCTCGACCGCGATCAGCTTGTCGCACTCGAAACCCTGCCCGTCACCGCCTCCGGCGGGGGCGGCCGCCCCGAAGTTGTTGACCTGGCGGGAGCAGGTGCCGGTGCCGCGCAGTTCCACGGGGACGCCGGACGCCGGTCCGTAGCGGGCGGGAAGCCGCCGGGTGCAGCGGGCGCCGGTGAGCGCGAACCGTCCGCCGCCGGCGGACGTGACGGTCGCGCGGGCGTCGCGCGGCACGTAGGCGAAGTCGCTGACGCCGTCGAACACGCTCGTGCGGCCGGCGAGATCGAACGTGTGGTGGCCGGAGCCGTCGGCGGAGGCGACCGTGCAGCCGCCGCTGAGCGGCAGCACGATCCACTCGCTGTCGCCGGTGTCGAAGGTGTGCGAGCCGCCCGGCCCCAGCTCCAGCACGCGCAGGCTGGAGTGGGCCCAGCCGGCCGACTCCGGGGTGACGTCGACGAGGTAGGGGCCGGCCGAGGCGCGGCCCGCGGGACGGTGATGGGTCATGGCAGCCTTTCCGGTGACAACGGGCTCACGGCTCACAGCAGGCTCACGGCCGTGTCCACCGCTTCCTCCACACTGCCCCCGGCCGGGTAGAGCAGTGAGCGGCCGACGACCATGCCCTGCACGGAGGGCAGCTTCAGCGCCTTACCCCACCGCTCGTACGCCGCCTCCTGGTCGCCGACCTCCCCGCCGAGCAGGACGACGGGCAGCGTGGAGCTGCGCAGAACCTCCGCCATGTCGTCGGCGTTCTCGGTGACGGGGAGCTTCAGCCAGGTGTAGGCGGAGGTGCCGCCGAGGCCGGAGGCTATGGCGATGGAGCGGGTGACGGCCTCGGCGGACAGGTCGTTGCGGACCCGGCCGTCGACCCGGCGCGAGATGAACGGCTCCACGAACACCGGGAGCCGGCGTTCGGCCATGGCGTCGACGGCACGGGCGGTGGACTCCAGGGTGGTCAGGGAGCCCGGGTCGTCGTAGTCGATGCGGACCAGCAGCTTGCCCGCGTCGAAGCCGAACCGTTCGATGTCCTCGGGGCGGTGGCCGGTGAAGCGGTCGTCCATCTCGAAGGCCGAGCCGGCCAGGCCGCCGCGGTTCATCGACCCCATGACGACCTTGTTCTCGAGGGCGCCGAGCAGCAGCAGGTCCTCCAGGACGTCGGCGGTGGCCAGCACCCCGTCGACGCCGGGCCGGGACAGCGCGACGCACAGCCGTTCCAGCAGGTCCGCGCGGTCGGCCATGGCCAGGCGCCGGTCGCCGATGCCGAGCGCGCCCCGCGCGGGGTGGTCGGCGGCCACGATCATCAGCCGTCCGCTGTCGCCGATCAGCGGACGGCGGGCCCGGCGGGCCGCCGCCTCGGCGACGGCCCGCGGATTCCGGGCCCGGACCGTGGTGAGGTCGGAGATGCTGAGGTTCAAGGAAGGACTCCGTTCAGGACTGGCTCGGCAGGGGCGCGCCGTCCGGCGGCACGGTCCCCGCGAGGAGGTCCGCCACTTCGGCCGCGGTGGGCATGGCGGACGAACAGGCCAGGCGCGAGGCGACGAGAGCGCCGGCGGCGTTGGCGTGGCGCATGGTCCGCTCCAGGTCCCAGCCCGAGAGCAGACCGTGGCAGAGCGACCCGCCGAAGGCGTCACCGGCGCCGAGGCCGTTGACCACGTCGACCGGGACCGGCGGCACCTCGGCGCGGGTGCCGTCGCGGTGCACGGCGAGCACGCCCCGGGGACCCTGCTTGACGACGGCGAGTTCCACGCCGGCCGCCAGCAGCGCCTCGGCGCAGGCCTCGGGTTCGCGCACTCCGGTGGCGACCTCGCACTCGTCGAGGTTGCCGACCGCGACCGTGGCGTGCCGCAGGGCCTGCCGGTAGTAGGGGCGGGCCTGGTCGGGGTCGCGCCAGAACATCGGGCGCCAGTCGAGGTCGAACACGGTGGTGCCCGCCTTGGCGCGTGCCTCGAGCGCGTCCAGCGTGGTCGAGCGGCTCGGCTCCTCGCTCAGACCGGTGCCGGTGATCCAGAAGATCCCGGCCCCGCGCACGGCGGCGAGGTCCAGTTCGGCGGTGTGCAGCTCCAGGTCGGGAGCCTTGGGGCGGCGGTAGAAGTACAGGGGGAAGTCGTCCGGCGGGAAGATCTCGCAGAAGGTGACCGGCGTCGGGTACGCGGCGACCGGGGTGACCCACCGGTCGTCGACGCCGAAGTCCTTCAGGGCCCGGTGCAGGTAGGCGCCGAAGGGGTCGTCTCCCGTACGGGTGATCACGGCCGTCGAGCGGCCGAGCCGGGCGGCGGCGACCGCGACGTTCGCGGCCGAACCGCCGAGGAACTTTCCGAACGTTTCGACTTCCGCCAGGGGAACGCCGGTCTCCAGGGGGTAAAGGTCCACCCCGATGCGACCCATGGTGATCAGGTCGAAATACTGTGGTGCGTCTGAGTCGGTCATCGAGCGAAGCTCCTCGAACTGCAGGGGATGCGGGTCCCGGGGTGCCCTGCCACGGTGGGGACTGGTTTCCGGGGACCTGTCGCCTCTCAGGTGTAGGTCTCGGAGGGCGGCCCTGTCAATAGTTTGTACTTACATTCGGACTAGCTGGTGAACTGATGTCTTAACAAAGTATTGACAGAGTGCGCGCCAGGGGATTTGATCCCGTCCCAACACGCCAGGCGTTTCGCACGACGACACAGACCCGGACGTCCGAGGCTCCGGGGAGGATTCTCGGACCGACCCCTTTTTCCGCGTAGCACAGTGAGGTGCAGGTAAAGATGGACCGCTCTTCTCACCACCGCCCCCGCAGAATCGTGCCCCTCGTCGCGGTGGCCGCGGCGGCCGCCCTGGCCCTCGCCGGCTGCTCCAGCGGTTCCGGTGGCAAGAAGGCCGAGGAAGGCGGCGGCGACGGCGCATCGGCCGGCAAGGCGAACACGCCGCAGATGACGGTCGCCCTCGTGACCCACCAGGCGCCCGGCGACACGTTCTGGGACATCGTCCGCAAGGGCGCCGAGGCCGCCGCGGCCAAGGACAACGTCAAGCTCGTCTACTCCGCCGACCCGAACGCCGGCAACCAGGCCAACCTGGTGCAGAACGCGATCGACCAGAAGGTCGACGGCATCGCCGTCACCCTCGCCAAGCCGGACGCCCTCAAGAGCGTCCTCGGCAAGGCGGAGAAGGCGGGCATACCCGTCGTCGGCCTCAACTCCGGACTGAGCGACTGGAAGGACCTCGGCCTGCTGGAGTTCTTCGGCCAGGACGAGTCCGTGGCCGGCGAGGCCTTCGGCAAGAAGCTCAACGAGGTCGGCGCCAAGAACACCGTCTGTGTCATCCACGAGCAGGGCAACGTCGGTCTGACCCAGCGCTGCGACGGCCTGAAGAAGACCTTCGAGGGCACCACCCAGATCCTCAACGTCAACGGCGTCGACATGCCGTCGGTGAAGTCGACGATCACCGCCAAGCTCAAGCAGGACTCCGCCATCGACTACGTCGCCACCCTCGGCGCCCCGTTCGCGCCGACCGCGGTGCAGTCGGTGGGCGACGCGGGCAGCAAGGCGAAGGTCGCCACCTTCGACCTCAACAAGGACCTGACCAAGGCGATCCAGGCCGGCGACATCGAGTTCGCCGTGGACCAGCAGCCCTACCTCCAGGGCTACCTCGCCGTCGACGGCCTGTGGCTCTACAAGAACAACGGCAACTACAGCGGCGGAGGCGAGCAGCCGGTGCTGACCGGCCCCGCGTTCGTCGACAAGTCCAACGTCGACGCGGTCTCCGAGTACGCCGCGAAGGGCACTCGGTGATGAGCATGACCCGACAGGCTGAGCCGGCGGTGACCCCACCGCCGGCCCCCGGCCCGAAGGCGAACGACGGCCGTACCACGCGGCGCACGCCGGTCCGTCGGCTGCTGGCCCGTCCCGAGGTCGGCGTCTTCCTCGGCGTCGTGGTCGTCCTGGTGTTCTTCCTGATCGCGGCCCCGCCGATGCGGGACAGCAGCTCGATGGCGAACATCCTGTACCAGTCCTCGACCATCGGCATCATGGCCCTGCCGGTGGCGCTGCTGATGATCGGCGGCGAGGTGGACCTCTCGGCCGGCGTCGCCGTCGTCACCTCGGCCCTCACCGCGAGCATGCTCGCCTACCAACTGTCCATGAACGTGTGGGTCGGCGTCATCGCGGCCCTCGCGGTGTCCCTCGCCGTCGGCATGTTCAACGGCTGGTTCCTGATGAAGACGGGCCTGCCCAGCTTCCTGGTCACCCTCGGCACCTTCCTGATCCTCCAGGGCATCAACCTGGCCGTGACCAAGACGATCACCGGCAACGTCGCCACCGACGACATCAGCGACATGGACGGCTTCGCCCAGGCCAAGGCCCTCTTCGCGTCCAGCTTCGAGCTGGGCGGCGTCCAGGTGAAGATCACCATCGTGTGGTGGATCGTCTTCGCCGCCCTCGCCGCCTGGGTGCTGCTCCGCACCAAGTACGGCAACTGGATCTTCGCGGTGGGCGGCAACAAGGAGAGCGCCCGCGCCGTCGGCGTGCCGGTGAACTTCACCAAGATCTCCCTGTACATGCTGGTCGGCTTCGGCGCCTGGTTCGTCGGCATGCACCAGCTGTTCTCCTTCAACACCGTGCAGTCCGGCGAGGGCGTGGGCCAGGAGCTCATCTACATCGCCGCCGCGGTGATCGGCGGCTGCCTGATGACCGGCGGCTACGGCTCCGCGATCGGCCCGGTCTTCGGCGCCTTCATGTTCGGCATGGTGCAGCAGGGCATCGTCTACGCCGGCTGGAACCCGGACTGGTTCAAGGCCTTCCTCGGCGTGATGCTCCTCGGCGCCGTCCTCATCAATCTGTGGGTCCAGCGCACGGCGACCCGGAGGTGACCGCAATGACCGACGACACGACCGGCACCCACGGTGCCGTCCTGCAGGACACCGCCCCCGGCGGGGAACACCCCCTGGTCGAACTCCGCGGGGCGGGCAAGTCCTACGGCAACGTCCGCGCCCTGCACGGGGTCGACCTGAGCGTCCGACCCGGCCGCGTGACCTGCGTGCTCGGCGACAACGGCGCCGGCAAGTCCACCCTCATCAAGATCATCTCCGGGCTGCACCAGCACACCGAGGGCGAGTTCCTCGTCGACGGCGCCCCGGTACGGTTCTCCACCCCGCGCGAGGCCCTCGACCAGGGCATCGCCACCGTCTACCAGGACCTCGCCGTCGTCCCGCTGATGCCGGTGTGGCGCAACTTCTTCCTCGGCTCCGAGATGACCAAGGGCCCCTGGCCGGTCCGCCGTCTCGACATCGAGCGGATGAAGAGGACCGCGGACGAGGAACTGCGCAACATGGGCATCGTCCTCGACGATCTCGAGCAGCCCATCGGCACCCTCTCCGGCGGCCAGCGCCAGTGCGTGGCCATCGCCCGCGCCGTCTACTTCGGCGCCCGCGTCCTCATCCTGGACGAGCCCACCGCCGCGCTCGGCGTCAAGCAGTCCGGCGTGGTCCTGAAGTACATCGCGATGGCCCGCGACCGCGGCCTCGGCGTCATCTTCATCACCCACAACCCGCACCACGCCTACATGGTCGGCGACCACTTCAGCGTCCTGCGCCTGGGCACCCTGGAGCTCTCCGCCGCCCGCAGCGACGTCTCCCTCGAGGAACTCACCAACCACATGGCCGGCGGCACCGAACTCGCCGCCCTCAAGCACGAACTGGCACAGGTGCGCGGGGTCGACGTCCAGGAACTCCCCGAGGAGTCGGACCTCCAGGCCCCCGCAACGGCATCCCCGGAAGGAAAGACCTGACATGGCAGTCGCGCTCGACCGCATCAGGGTGGGCTCCGCCCCCGACTCCTGGGGCGTCTGGTTCCCCGACGACCCCCAGCAGGTGCCCTGGCAGCGCTTCCTCGACGAGGTCGCCGAGGCCGGCTACTCCTGGATCGAACTCGGCCCCTACGGCTACCTCCCCACCGACCCGGCCCGCCTGGCCGACGAGGTGAAGAAGCGGGACCTCAAGGTCTCCGCCGGCACCATCTTCTGCGGACTGCACCGCGGCCCCTCCGAGTGGGAGTCCACCTGGGAGCAGGTCGGCCGGGTCGCCTCGCTCACCCGGGCCATGGACGCCAAGCACCTCGTCGTCATCCCGTCCTTCTGGCGCGACGACAAGACCGCCGAGATCCTGGAGCCCCGGGAGCTGACCACCGAGCAGTGGGGCCACCTCGCCAAGGGCATGGAACGCCTCGGCCGCCAGGTGCGCGACACCTACGGTCTCGACATCGTCGTCCACCCGCACGCCGACACCCACATCGACACCGAGGAGCACGTCGAGCGGTTCCTCGACTCCACCGACTCCTCCCTGGTCAACCTCTGCCTGGACACCGGGCACTACGCCTACTGCGGCGGCGACAGCGTCAAACTGATCGAGACCTACGGCGAGCGCATCGGCTACCTGCACCTCAAGCAGGTCGACCCGGACATCCTCGCCGACGTGGTCGCCGAGGGGCTCCCGTTCGGCCCCGCCGTCCAGCGCGGCGTGATGTGCGAACCGCCCGCCGGAGTGCCGGAGCTGGGCCCGGTCCTGACCGCCGCCCAGAAGCTGGACGTGGACCTGTTCGCGATCGTCGAGCAGGACATGTACCCCTGCGAGCCGGACAAGCCGCTGCCGATCGCGGTCCGCACCCGCAAGTTCCTCCGCTCCTGCGGCGCCTGAGCCCGGCGCCCGACCCTCTCCGGAAAGGGAGGCGAGAACCGTGCACGGGAACGAGCCCCTGGGAATCGCCGTCATCGGCACGGGCCGCATGGGCGCGGACCACGTGCGCCGGATCAACCGGGTCGTCAGCGGCGCGCGGGTCGCCGCCGTCGCCGACCCCGACGCGGAACGGGCCGAGGCGGTGGCCGCGGGCATCGACGGCTGCACCGTGCACACCGACCCGGCCGCCGCGATCGCGGC
>NZ_LIRG01000554.1 GCF_001419695.1 Streptomyces prasinopilosus | reverse complement strand
GCGGGGGGCAGGGCGCCGTGGGCGCGCATCACGATGTGGCAGGCCTCGCGCAGGTCGTGGCGCAGGTCGTGGTGGAGCACGGCGGACAGGCGGTGCTCGCGCAGCAGCCGGACGTTGTCCTGGTCGAGGTCGTGCGCGACGAACACGGCGCACTCGCGCCCGGCGTCCTCGAAGGCCCGCAGGGTGGCGACGTTGCCGCCGCCGATCGAGTAGACCGCGCGGATGTCCGGGTCGCGGTCCAGGGCCGTCCGGACCAGCTCGTACTGGGTGGTGTCCAGGCCCTGCCCCCCGGCGATCTCCACGAGGGCGCGCCCGGGGTACCGGGCGCGCACGGCGCTGCGGAAGCCCATCTCGCGCTCCTCCTCGTTGCGGAAGGAACCGCTGGAGAGGCTGGTGAGCACGTTGCCGGGGCCGTCGCCGAGCCACTGCCCCACGAGGTACGCGGCGGTCGCGCCGGCCGCCCGGTTGTCGCTGCCGACGTAGCCGATGCGGGCGCTCGCGGGCAGGTCGGTCACCAGCGTCACCACGGGGACGCCCGCCGCGGCGAGCCGGCCGACGGCGGCGGTGACCTCGGGGACGTCCGGGGCCTTGAGGACCACCCCCTGCGAGCCGCGCCGCCCGATCCGGTCGAGGACGGCGACCAGCTCCCGTGCCGGACCCGTCTCGCGGAAGTGGAAGCGGGAGCGGACCACGGCCGGGTGCAGGGAGGGGAGTTCGGCCTCCAGGGCCGCGCGGACGGCGGTGGAGAACCGCTCCGGCGACTGCATCACGATGTCCACCATGAAGGTACGGCCGACCAGCCGGACCTGGGTGCGCTGCCGGTCCAGGTCGGCGATCGCCCGGCGCACCTCCTGCGCGGTGCTGTCCCGCACTCCGCCCCGGCCGTTGAGCACCCGGTCGACCGTTGCTTCGCTCAGACCTGCCTGACGTGCGATTTCCCTGATGGGGAAGGGGTGGCCCATGTGACCGGCTCCTGGACTCCTGAGGGGTTTTTGATGGCTCACTGCTGGTTGTTCGAAGGCTTTGTACTGACAAGAATGGCAGAGCCGAGTCCCCCTGTGACCCGAAAGGACGAGCATGTCCTTCCCCACCGCCTCCACCCCGGTCCAGCCGTCCGCGCGGCAGCGGCCCTGGCTGTCCGAGCAGGACTGCGACCTGGACGCGTTCCGCGCCCTGGTCGAGCGGACCACGGACCGATCCGCCTACCCGCACGCCTCCGCCGTGGAGCGGAACGTGCTGCTCTACGACGCCGACCGGCTCGCCCTCTCGGACCGCCGCGAGGCCCAGACCGAGCTGGTGCACGCCCTCGCCGACGGCCCCGGCATCGTGGTCGTCCGGGGCGCCTTCCCCGACCCGGCGGTCGTGGACCGGGCCACCGCCGTGTTCGACGCCCTGATCGCCCAGCAGCGCGCGACGGGCGCCGCCTCCGGCGACCACTTCGCCAAGCCGGGTGCCAACGACCGGGTGTGGAACGCCCTGGAGAAGGCCGCCCTCCACGACCCGCGGGCCTTCGCCGACTACTACGCCAACGACGTGATCGCCCTGGTGTCCGCGGCCTGGCTCGGCCCCGGCTACCAGGTCACCTCCCAGGTGAACGTGGTCAACCCGGGCGGCGCCGCCCAGACCGTGCACCGCGACTACCACCTCGGCTTCCTCTCCAACGAGGCCGCCGCCGCCTACCCGGCGCACGTGCACCACCTCTCCCCCGTGCTCACCCTGCAGGGCGCGGTCGCGCACTGCGACATGCCCGTCGAGTCCGGCCCCACGCTGTACCTGCCGCACTCGCAGAAGTACGGGCCCGGCTACCTCGCCTGGCGGCTCCCCGAGTTCCAGGCGTACTTCGAGGAGCACCACGTGCAGCTGCCGCTCGCCAAGGGCGACGCGGTCTTCTTCAACCCGGCCCTGTTCCACGCCGCCGGCGCCAACCGCTCGGCGGACATCCGGCGCATGGCCAACCTGCTCCAGGTGTCCTCCGCGTTCGGGCGGGCCATGGAGACGGTGGACCGCGAGACCGTGACGGCGGCCGTCTACCCGGTGCTGCTCAGGGCACGGGCCGAGGGCGCCGGTGAGCAGTGGCAGGAGAACGTGATCGCGGCGAGCGCCGAGGGCTACCCCTTCCCCACCAACCTCGACGACGACCCGCCGGTCGACGGCCTGGCCCCGCCCTCGCAGGCGGACCTCGTCCGGCGGGCGCTGCACGAGGGCTGGACCGTGCGGACCCTGCGGGAGGCACTGCGGGCCGGCGCCGAGCGGCGCGAGAGCTGACCCCGCGCTCCCCTCGCCACACCGCACGACCGGATCAGGAACGGCTCAGGAACGGAAAGGACCCCCGAACGGCATGGGACTTCTCGACGACAGGATCGTCCTCGTCAACGGCGGCAGCCAGGGCGTCGGTGCCGCCGTCGCACGGGCCGCGGCGCGCGAGGGGGCGGTGGTGGCCGTCACCGGGCGCCGCCCCGGGCCCGGCGAGGCCCTGGTGGCGGAACTGGCCGCCGCGGGCGGCAGGGCGATGTTCGTCCGCGCCGACCTGGCCGACGCGGAACAGGCCAGGAACTCCGTCGCCGAGGTGGTGAGGGCGTACGGCCGGGTCGACGGCCTGGTCAACTCGGCGGGGCTGACCTCGCGCGGAACGCTGCTGGACACCACCCCGGAACTGTTCGACCAGCACGTCGCGATCAACCTCAAGGCACCGTTCTTCGCCATGCAGGCCGCCGTGGCGGACATGGTGCGGCGCGAGGAGCCCGGCACGATCGTCAACATCATCACCTCGTCGGCGCACGGCGGGCAGCCCTTCCTGGCCCCCTACGTCGCCGCGAAGGCCGGGCTCATCGGCCTGACCCGCAACGCGGCGCACGCCCACCGCTGGGACCGGATCCGGATCAACGGGCTGAACATCGGCTGGACCGCCACCGAGGGCGAGGACGCCACCCAGCGCACCTTCCACGGCGCGGGCGACGACTGGAAGGAGCGGGCCGCCGCCCGGCTGCCGATGGGCAGGCTCGGCCGGCCGGACGAGATCGCCGACTTCGTGGTCCTGCTGCTGTCCGACCGGTCCGGCGTGGTGACCGGCTCCGTGATCGACTGGGACCAGAACGTCCTGGGCGGCCTCGACTGACGGGCTCCTCCCTCCCCCCTCCCCACGCAGAGAACCTCCGCAC
>NZ_LIRG01000553.1 GCF_001419695.1 Streptomyces prasinopilosus | reverse complement strand
GAAATCCCGGCTCCGGCGGCGGCCGCATCGCCGAGCCGGGATTTCACGAGGTGTTCACAACACCGGGCGCGCGTGCGCCGCCCTACTCACTCCGCAGGTCGGCGGCAGCCGGTCCGGCACCGCGCCACCGGGCCGGCGGTGGGACGGCGCGCCTCACCGCCCCCCGAAGAACACCCAGGTGGGACCCACGGGACCGGCCGGGGACCCCCGAGACCCGCGGAACATGTGACGAACGGCCGTGCACCCCAGTGCTTCGCGCAGGTCATGGACACATTGAACATGTCAAGTGCCTTTCCGGCGCTCGGCCGCGGGTTCGAGTCCCGCCGGGGTCCCCCTGACGCATCATCGGGTGGAGATATTTCTGTCCGGGCATGACAGCAAATCGGACCCCCCTCTTCCGCGGGACGGGGAACGCCGTACGCCGTGCCGGCGTGCGGGCGCCGGGACCCCCGGGAGGCGTGTGGCGGCCGTGCCGCCCGGGGACCCGTCCCGCTCCCTGCCCCCGGGTCACCCCGAGGCCAGCTGCTCCGCTATCTCCTTGATCCAACCGGAGCTCTTCGCCGGGTCGTCGAGGGTGGCCGCCCACGCTTCCGGCTCTAGCCCGTGCTGGGCGGGGCCTGATTTGAGGGCGACGAGGAGGGCCCTCGCGGACTCCCTCATCTCGGCCGTCGTGCCGCCGCTGCCGGGGACGCCGGGACCTGCCGCCAGGGCGTAGATCTCGCGCGCCATGGCCTGGCGTTCCCCCTGCGACACCTTCTTCCAGAAGGTCAGGGCGTGCTTCAGCGATGCGCCGCGGGACGCGGCCTCCGCCGAGGTCTCGCCCTCCGGCGCCCAGCGCTCGGGGTGGCGGACCTCTTCGTAGCGCTTCGTGGCGGCGCGGAGCGCCTTGTACAGGGTGACGCCGAGGACGAGACCGGCCCCGGCTCCGGCGAGACCCCATCCGACCGGGTTGCTCGCCAGTCCGGCCGTTCCCGCCGCGACCGCCGTCACGACGCCGGCCGCGGCCTTGGTGGACTCGCCCACCGCGCCGCCGACCGTCTCCTTGCCGACCTTGGTGAGCTGCTTCTTCTTCGCGTACCCCTGCACCGTGCTCAGTCTTTCCACGTCCCGCTCGGCGCGCCGGAGGGTCTCGGCGGCGTCGCGGGCCTCACCCATCGCCTCCCAGGCGGCGTCGATGGCCTCGGAAACGAGCTCCAGCCGTCCCTCGCCCTCGTGCTTCCAGTAGGCGTCCAGCGCGACGTACGCCTCCGCCGCCGCCCAGCCGGCCTGTTCCCGCGACTCGTTCAGCCGGGCCAGTGACCCCGCGTGGACGAGGTGGGGATCTCCGAGCTCCTTCACCTTCAGGTACTTGCGGGCCGCTCCCCCGGCGCGGAAGGCCGCCCGCACGCCCTTGACCGCACCGACGGAAGCGCTGGCGACACCGCTCGCCTCGGACGCCACCGCGGCGTCCGCCGCCTTCTGGATCTTGGTCACCTCCTTGGCGACGGCGGCGCTGTAGCTTCCCGAACCGGCGGCGCCGATGACCGCGTCGGCCCCCTTGACCTTGGCCTTCTTCTTCGCCGTGTGGTGGCCGGCGCCGGTCTCGTGCTTCTTGGCGTCCTTCATGTTCTTGTACGCGTCCATGCCGCTGACCACGGTGCCGGCGGCCTCCGTGAGGAGGTTCCCCGACGCCGCGGAGGTCCCCGAGGCGGCGGCGGAGTGCTTGAGGCCCTCGTTGGCCGCGACGGCGGCCTGCTGGGTGAAGCCCGCGTTGACGGGGGTCTGGACACCCTTGATGAAGGTGTCGATGGGTTCGAGGTTCTTCTTGAACCTGTCCAGGAGCGCGGCGATCCGGTCGCGGTAGTCCTTCTTCTTCGCTCCGGGGGACGCGCCGCCGCTCTCCGGCGCCTTCCCCTTGTCCGCGCCGCCGCTCTCCGGCGCCTTCCCCTTGTCCGCGCCCCCGGTCTCCGGCGCCTTCCCCTTGTCCGCGCCCCTGGCGCGCTGCACCGCCGTGGTCGTGGCCCGGTTGCCGGCGCTGGACTGCATCCGGAGGAGGGCGCGCTCCGCCGGGTTCCTGGACGGACTCCCGGCCCGGCTCCCTTCCCGGCGCTGCCGGGACGACGTCAGGACGGCCGCGGACTGCCGTGTCGGGGTGCGGGGGACCGGGGTGCTCATGGACGTGCCTCTCCTGCTGCCGGACCGGGCGAGGCGAAGGTAGCCGGGCACGGCCAACGGGAGGGGTGCGACGGGGAAACTCTCCGGGGACGCCGCGGAACACATCGGGGGAGGACGGGCCCCGGACGTGGGGCGGTGCCGGACGGGGAGTGCGCGGAGCCGCCCCGGTGTCCGCGCCGCCCCGGCGGCGCGGACCGGGCAGCGCTCCGGGCCTGAGCGGCGGTCCGGGCTCCCGCGGGCCTCCCGCTCCGGCCCCGCGCGAGGTCACGGCGGCCCGGCCCGTCCGGCCCGGCGCGTCAGCGGCAGCGTGGTTCCGGTGCCGGCCGGCTCCCCCGGGTCAGCACGGGTCGCGCCACACTCCCAGTTCCGGCTTCTTCCGCATGGACGACAGTCCCAGCTCGCGGGACTCGGCACAGAACTCGCCGGTCGGCTCCGCGTACTCCACGTGGAAGACCGCCTTGCCCGCCTCGATGAACGGGGTGAGTGCGGCGCACTCGCCGTACTGCGCGCACTCCTCGTTGACGGCGAAGTCGAAGTCGTCCACGAGGTCCGGGATCTGCGGCAGGTCGTTCTTGAGCCCCACCGACAGACCGCGTTCGTGCGCGATGTCCGCGATCATGCGGTTGTAGCGGATCTGGTCGGCGCCGGTGAGCGGGAACCCGGTGTCGTGGCCGTAGCCCTCCACCAGGTCCGGCTCCACCGCGTCGAAGCCCTTGTCCCGGCACATGTCGAACCGCTCGGCCATGATCGGTTCCAGGACGTCGGTGCGCCGGATGTCGAGCCAGCGCTCGCCCTCCCAGCCGTTGCCCCGGCCGATCACCGACGCCGGGAAGTCGTCCGCGTCCGGCCGGAAGTCCTCCCAGGCGCCCGTGGACAGGTAGCAGATGACCTTCCGGCCGTCGCGGTGCAGCCGTTCGACCGTGTCCCCGGAATGGTCGAACCCGTCGATGTCGTAGACCGGTACGTCGACGGAGGTGTCGAGGCGCCCGCTGAGCTGCCACTGCCAGTCGGTGCCGGGCCGCGGCTGCCAGCGGGGGCCGTCGCCGCGACCGGTGCCGGAGCCCGGGTCGGCAGCGGGGTCCGAGCCGGCGCCGGAGCCCGTTCCCGGGACGCAGCCCGCGAGCAGCAGCAGCGCGCACAGGGCGAGGGGCAGCACGGCGAACGGTCCCGGGAGTCGTCTCATGGGTGTCCCTCGTCCTCGCCGCCGTCCGGCGGTCCGCGTGCGGGACTCCGACGGCGGCCGCCGTGTCACCGATCGGTGACGACCCGCGTGAGGGAGTGGACACGCAGACGCGCGTAGTCTCGTCCGAAGTGTCGCCGTACCGGGGACGGCCCCGCCGAGACCGTACCTCCAGGTCGCCGTTAGGGTCGGCGCCGGGCCGGTCGACCCACACCTTTCGGCCACAGCAACTTCACATCGGAAGCGAGAATTCACCACCGTGACTGCTCTCACTCTCAGCACCGCCGCGTTGCCCGGCCTGCGGGCCGACGCGATCGTGATCGGTGTCGCCAAGGACACTGGGTCCGCGGCCGGGAGCCCGGTCGTCGTACCGGGCGCCGAAGCCGTGGACAAGGCCTACGACGGCAGGCTCGCCGGCGTCCTGGAGACCCTCGGTGCCTCCGGCGCCGAGGGCGAGGTGACGAAGCTCCCCGCGCCGACCGGCTTCAAGACGCCGCTCGTGGTCGCGGTGGGCCTCGGCACCCGGCCCGAGAAGGACGCCGCCCCCGACGCCGAGGCGCTGCGCCGCGCGGCCGGCGTCGCCGCCCGTGCCCTGTCCGGCTCCAAGAAGGCCGTCTTCGCCCTCCCCATGACGGACGCCGCCGACGCCGGCGCGGTCGCCGAGGGCGCGCTGCTCGGCGCGTACTCCTTCGACGCCTACAAGAACGGCGACGACGACGCCAAGGACAGGAAGAAGAACCGCAAGGGGCCGCTCGCCGAGGTCGTGCTGGCCGGCGTGCCGTCCCGCGACAAGGCGTTCAAGGCGGCCGCGGAGCGCGCCACCGCGGTGGCCGAGGAACTCAACCGGGCCCGCGACCTGATCAACACCCCGCCCAACGACCTCGACCCCGAGGCGTTCGCCGCCGTCGTGCAGGCGGCGGCCAAGGAGCACGGCATCAAGGTGCAGGTGCTCGACGAGAAGGCGCTGGCCAAGGCCGGCCACGGCGGCATCCTCGGCGTGGGCGCCGGCTCGGCGTCGGGCCCGCGGCTGGTGAAGCTGTCGTACACCTCCGCCAAGGCGAAGAAGCACCTCGCCTTCGTCGGCAAGGGCATCACGTACGACTCGGGCGGCATCTCGCTGAAGCCGGCCGGGCACAACGAGACGATGAAGTGCGACATGAGCGGCGCCGCCGCCGTGTTCGCCGCGGTCGTCGCCGCCGCCCGTCTCGGCCTCGCGGTCAACGTCACCGGCTGGCTCGCCCTGGCCGAAAACATGCCCTCGGGCTCCGCCACCCGTCCGGGTGATGTGCTGCGCATGTACAGCGGCAAGACGGTGGAGGTGCTCAACACCGACGCCGAGGGCCGGCTGGTCCTCGCGGACGCGCTGTGGGCGGCCTCGGAGGAGAAGCCCGACGCGATCGTGGACGTCGCGACGCTGACCGGCGCGATGGTCCTGGCACTGGGCAACCGCACCTTCGGCATCATGGCGAACGACGACACCTTCCGCGCCGCGGTGCTGGAGGCCGCCGAGGAGGCCGGCGAGCCCGCCTGGCCGATGCCGCTGCCGGAGCACCTGCGCAAGGGGATGGACTCGACCGTCGCCGACATCGCGAACATGGGCGAGCGGATGGGCGGCGGACTCGTCGCCGCCCTCTTCCTGCGCGAGTTCGTCGGCGAGGGCATCACCTGGGCCCACCTCGACATCGCGGGACCGGCCTTCAACGAGGGCGGCCCCTTCGGGTACACCCCCAAGGGCGGTACGGGTTCGGCGGTGCGGACGCTGGTCCGCCTCGCGGAGCAGACGGCGTCCGGCGAGCTGGGCTGAGCCGGCCGGTCGCCGGCGGGACCCCGTGCGCGGACAGGACGGGGCCCCGCCGACCGCCGGCCGGGTCGCGTCCCGCCGTGCCGTGCCGCGCGGGCCCGCCGTACGGGACGTCGCGCGTGCTCACCGCGCCCGCGACGGGCGGGCGTTCGAACGTGGGACGCCTCACACCGCCGCCCCACGTCTCGTTCCGCGTCGACAAGTGCGAGGATAGGGCTCGGCAGGACAGGGCCCGACCGAGGGCCGAAGGCAAAAGAGCGGCCGGACACCAGCCGCCGACCGGTCGCTGGAGACCGGCGTGGCGCACATGCATGGAGGACGTGACGTGGCGAACGACGCCAGCACTGTTTTCGACCTAGTGATCCTCGGCGGCGGCAGCGGCGGTTACGCCGCGGCCCTGCGCGGGGCGCAGCTGGGCCTGGACGTCGCCCTGATCGAGAAGAACAAGGTCGGCGGTACCTGCCTGCACAACGGGTGCATCCCCACCAAGGCCCTGCTGCACGCGGGCGAAGTCGCCGACCAGGCCCGCGAGAGCGAGCAGTTCGGTGTGAAGGCCACCTTCGAGGGCATCGACATGGCGGCCGTCCACAAGTACAAGAACGACGTGATCTCGGGCCTGTACAAGGGTCTGCAGGGTCTGATCGCCTCCCGCAAGGTGACCTACATCGAGGGTGAGGGCCGGCTGTCGTCGCCGACCTCCGTCGACGTGAACGGTCAGCGGGTCCAGGGCCGCCACGTCCTGCTGGCGACCGGTTCCGTGCCGAAGTCGCTGCCGGGCCTGGAGATCGACGGCGAGCGGATCATCTCCTCCGACCACGCCCTCGGCCTGGACCGGGTGCCGAAGTCCGCGATCGTGCTGGGCGGCGGCGTCATCGGCGTCGAGTTCGCCTCCGCGTGGAAGTCGTTCGGCGCCGAGGTCACCATCGTCGAGGGCCTCAAGCACCTCGTCCCGGTCGAGGACGAGAACAGCTCGAAGCTGCTGGAGCGGGCGTTCCGCAAGCGGGGCATCAAGTTCAACCTGGGCACCTTCTTCCAGAAGGCCGAGTACACCCAGGACGGCGTGAGGGTCACCCTCGCCGACGGCAAGGAGTTCGAGGCCGAGGTCCTGCTCGTCGCCATCGGCCGCGGCCCGGTCTCGCAGGGCCTGGGCTACGAGGAGGCCGGGGTCGCCATGGACCGCGGCTACGTCCTGGTCGACGAGTACATGCGGACCAACGTCCCGACGATCTCCGCGGTCGGCGACCTCGTCCCGACGCTCCAGCTCGCGCACGTCGGCTTCGCCGAGGGCATGCTGGTGGCGGAGCGGCTGGCCGGGCTGAAGACCGTCCCGGTCGACTACGACGGCGTGCCGCGGGTGACGTACTGCCACCCGGAGGTCGCCTCCGTCGGCATCACCGAGGCCAAGGCCAAGGAGATCTACGGTGCGGACAAGGTCGTCGCCCTGAAGTACAACCTGGCGGGCAACGGCAAGAGCAAGATCCTCAAGACCGCGGGCGAGATCAAGCTCGTCCAGGTCAAGGACGGTGCGGTGGTCGGCGTCCACATGGTCGGCGACCGTATGGGCGAGCAGGTGGGCGAAGCCCAGCTGATCTACAACTGGGAGGCGCTGCCTGCCGAGGTCGCCCAGCTGGTCCACGCCCACCCGACGCAGAACGAGGCGCTCGGCGAGGCGCACCTGGCCCTCGCGGGCAAGCCCCTCCACTCCCACGACTGACCCCTTCGGTCACGGGCGCGACGACACAGACTTCCGCACTTCTAAGGAGCAACCGAAACCATGGCGGTTTCCGTAACCCTTCCGGCGCTCGGCGAGAGCGTCACCGAGGGCACTGTCACCCGCTGGCTGAAGGCCGAGGGCGAGCGTGTCGAGGCCGACGAGCCGCTGCTCGAGGTCTCCACCGACAAGGTCGACACCGAGATCCCCGCTCCGGCCGCCGGCGTGCTGTCCTCCATCAAGGTCGCCGAGGACGAGACCGTCGAGGTCGGTGCCGAGCTCGCCGTCATCGGCGCTCCGGGTGCCGCTCCGGCGGCCGCCGAGCAGGCTCCGGCCGCCCCGGCGCAGCCCGAACCCGAGGCCGCCCCGGCGCAGCCCG
>NZ_LIRG01000552.1 GCF_001419695.1 Streptomyces prasinopilosus | reverse complement strand
CGGCGGGATCGTCGGCGCCGAACTGGAGCGCAACGGCGGGGTGGGCGCCGTGGAACTCCCGCAGGCCCGGGAGGAGCCCGCCGGACGGGCGCCCGGAAGCATCGCCGGGATCGCCGCGCGGGCCCTGCCCAGCGTCGTCACCCTGCACGTCAGCGGGGCGGCGTCGACCGGCACCGGTACCGGGTTCGCGCTCGACGGCCGCAGGCACATCCTGACCAACGACCACGTCGTGCAGCCCGCCGGACGCGACGGGAAGATCACCGTGACCTTCCACAGCGGTGACACCGCGGAGGCCACGGTCGTCGGCCGGGACAGCGGCTACGACCTCGCCGTGGTGAGGGTCAAGGGCGTCGAGGGGCTGGCCCCCCTGCCCCTCGGCAACTCGGAGAACGTGCGGGTGGGCGACCCCGTGGTCGCCATCGGCGCCCCCTTCGACCTGGCCGGCACGGTCACCACCGGCATCATCAGCGCGCGCGAACGCCCCATCACGGCCGGCGGCGGGCGGGGCGACGGCAGTGACGTGTCGTACGTCGACGCCCTGCAGACCGACGCGCCGATCAACCCCGGCAACTCCGGCGGCCCCCTGCTCGACGCCGGGGGCCGCGTGATCGGCATCAACTCCGCCATCCGCTCCGCCGCCGGCGGCGGCGAGGCCGACGACGGCCGGGCCGGCTCCATAGGTCTCGGCTTCGCCATCCCCATCAACCAGGGCAAGCGCGTCGCCGAGGAACTGATCAACACCGGCAGGGCGACCCACCCGGTGATCGGCATCACCCTGGACATGGACTACGCCGGCGACGGCGCCCGCGTCGGCGCCGAGGGCAGCGACGGCGGACCCCCGGTCAGCGCCGGAGGCCCCGGCGACAAGGCCGGGATCAAGGCCGGCGACGTCATCACGAAGGTCGGCGGGCAGCGCGTCCACTCCGGCGAGGAACTCATCGTCAAGACCCGCGCCCACCGCCCCGGGGACCGGCTGGAACTCACCCTGGAGCGGGACGGCGAGGAGCGGGAGGTCTCGCTGGTGCTCGGCTCCTCCGGCGGTGACTAGCCGCCCGGCGGCACGGCGGCCGGCACGGCGGCGCGGGGGAGGCGGCCGGTGCGGCGGGCGCGGGGAGCGCGGCGGGCACGGGAGGGCGAACAGCCGGCGAAGACCGTCCCCGTCACGCAACCGGAGGCCCCGGCACGGTACCGGTCGTACGGGGTGGCCGGGTACCGTGGACCCGGCCCGGACCACGGAAGACCGCACCGACGTACGCCCGCGCAGGCGCACCGACCACCGAGGGCCGGGAGCCGAGGACATCGCAAGGAGCTTCAGGTGTTCAATGACATAGGACCGCTCGAGCTGGTGACGCTCGTCATCCTCGCCGTGCTCGTCTTCGGTCCGGACAAGCTCCCCAAGGTCATCCAGGACGTGACCAGGACGATCCGGAAGATCCGCGACTTCTCGGACAGTGCCAAGCAGGACATCCGCGAGGAGCTGGGCCCGGAGTTCAAGGACTTCGAGTTCGAGGACCTCAACCCCAAGACGTTCATCCGCAAGCAGCTGGACAACGACGACCTGGGGCTCAAGGAGATCCGCAGCGGCTTCGACCTGAAGAAGGAGATGGCCGAGGTCACGGACGCCGTCCAGGGCCGCGACCCCGAGCCCTCCTCCCCGTCCGCCCCGGGCGGGCGCCTCGACCTGACGAAGAAGCCCGGGAAGGCGGCCGACGACCGTCCGCCCTTCGACGCGGACGCCACCTGAACCTCCCCCGGCACGGCCGGGGCCGGGCGCACGGGGGCGCACGCCTCCGCCCACGTGACGCGTTTCATACTCCGTCAGGGCCCCGCACGGCCCGGACCGGACCTCCAGGCGGCCCACGCGCCGGGAGGTTTCCCGGGCGGGCGCCCACGAGGTGGCTATGCTGCCCCAGTTGTTGCGCGGTCCGGACGAGTACGCCCGAAGGGGGGCGGGCCGCCCCCGGTCCGACGAGAGCGAGGAGGCGTCCGGGCATGGAGACGACGAGTCGGGCAGTCGCGCAGGCGTCGGCCGCGGAGGACGGGCCACCCGTCCCCTCCGGGCGGCGCACGGTCGACGGCTACCTGAGCGCGCCCTTCCCGTGGTACGGCCTGGACGAGGCGTTCACGGGGCGGCGCTGGCTGATGCAGGTCGGCACCGCGGCGGACGGGGCCGTCGAGCACGGGTCGATCGGGCACGGGGACGAGCCCTCGGTGCGCAGCGAGTACACGGCCCAGCAGGCGGGCGAGGACGCCAAGGAGAAGTTCGCGGTCACCGTGACGGTGGCCGCCAACCCGGTGCGCCGCAGCGCGGACGGCACCGGGCTGCTGGAGGCCACCTCCGTCTCCTCCGCGGCCTGGCTCGCCGGAGTGGGACTGCTGTCGTTCACCTGGCCGGGCCAGATGGACCACTCCCTGCGCGACGACTGGCTGGAGCAGCAGACGGAGACGGCCTGGGTGCTGGCCGACGACCTCGACGGACCGGACTGGTCGACGCTGTCCCTCCCCGTGGACGGGGTGCCGACGCCCTTCCACTACCGGGAGTCCGAGTTCGGCTGGGTGCTCGCCGGATCGACGCGGGCGGGCGTGCACGTCGGCGCGTACGGCAGGGGCATGAGCGCGTACGGGCTGGCCTTCGCCGCGATCGAGGACATCACCGCCTACGCGTCCTGAGCGGGGGAGCGCGCCGCCGGCCCCGAGCGGGGAGGCACGCCGCCGGAGCCGGACGGGGAAGCGCGCCGCCGGACCCGGTCGGGGGCATCGCCGTCCCCGTACGGCGAAGGGCGCCGCCCCGCAGGACGGCGCCCCGGCCAGGACGCGGCACGACGGCCCTCAGGGCCCCGTACGGGCGCCCGGAGCGCTCAGAACTTGTTCCGGGGCGTGATGCCCAGCGCCAGGCCCGCCAGACCGCGCTGACGCCCGCCGAGCTTGCCGGCGATCGAGCGCAGTGCCGAACCCGCGGGGGAGTCCGGGTCGGACAGGACGACCGGCTTGCCCTCGTCGCCGCCCTCGCGCAGGCGCACGTCGATCGGGATGGAGCCGAGCACCGGGACGTCGGCGCCGGTGGTCCGGGTCAGCCCGTCGGCCACCGACTGGCCGCCGCCGGTGCCGAAGACGTCGACCATCTCGTCGCAGTGCGGGCACGGCAGGCCGGACATGTTCTCGACCACGCCGACGATCTTCTGGTGGGTCTGCACGGCGATGGAACCCGCCCGCTCGGCGACCTCGGCCGCCGCCTGCTGGGGCGTGGTGACGACCAGGATCTCGGCGTTCGGCACGAGCTGCGCGACCGAGATCGCGATGTCGCCGGTGCCCGGCGGCAGGTCGAGCAGCAGCACGTCCAGGTCGCCCCAGTACACGTCCGCCAGGAACTGCTGCAGTGCGCGGTGCAGCATCGGGCCGCGCCACACCACCGGCGCGTTGCCCGGGGTGAACATGCCGATGGAGATGACCTTCACCCCGTGCGCCGACGGCGGCATGATCATGTTCTCGACCTGGGTGGGACGCCCGTCGGCACCCAGCATGCGCGGCACCGAGTGGCCGTAGATGTCGGCGTCCACGACGCCCACCTTCAGCCCGTCGGCCGCCATCGCCGCCGCCAGGTTCACCGTCACCGACGACTTGCCGACACCGCCCTTGCCGGAGGCGACCGCGTACACCCGGGTCAGGCTGCCCGGCTTCGCGAAGGGCACCTCGCGCTCGGCCTGGCCGCCGCGCAGGGCGTTCGCCAGCTCCTTGCGCTGCTCGTCGCTCATCACGTCCAGCGTGACGTCGACCCGCGTGACGCCCTCCAGCCGGGAGACCGCGTCCGTCACCCGCTGCGTGATCGTGTCCCGCATCGGACAGCCGGAGACCGTCAGGTACACGGTGACCGCGACCGCCCCGTCCGCCCCGATCTCGACCGACTTGACCATCCCCAGCTCGGTGATGGGCCGGTTGATCTCGGGGTCGTTCACTGTCGCCAGTGCCTCGCGCACCGCGTCTTCCGTAGCCATGGTGTCGATGGTACGGCGCCCGGTACGTCCCCCGGTAAGCCCGCTACCGGTCGTCTGCGTCACGTCCCGCGGGCCGTTGCGCCCGCACGGCCGCGACGGAGCCGTGATGGTCCCGGTGCCCGTCCTGCCGTTCCTCGAGTTCCTTCATCATGTCCTGGAGCTCCGAGCGGATCCAGTCGCGCGTCGCGACCTCCCCGAGCCCGATCCGCAGGGCGGCGACCTCCCGCGTCAGGTACTCGGTGTCCGCGATCGCCCGCTCGTCCTGCTTGCGGTCCTGCTCCAGGTTGACCCGGTCGCGGTCGTCCTGCCTGTTCTGCGCCAGCAGGATCAGCGGAGCCGCGTACGAGGCCTGGAGGGACAGCATCAGGGTCAGGAAGATGAACGGGTACTCGTCGAACCGCAGCTCCTCGGGCGCGGACACGTTCCACACCAGCCACACGATGATGACGACCGTCATCCAGACGATGAACCGGCCGGTCCCCAGGAAACGCGCGATCCGCTCCGACAGACGCCCGAAGGCCTCCGGGTCCCACTCGGGCAGCAGCCGGCGCCTGGGCGGGCGCGGCTGGTCCAGCCGGGGCGTCCGCGTGCGGCCGGCGGCCGTGGCGCCCGCCGGGTGCCGCTGCTCGCGCGCGCCGTCACGCTCGGCCGCCATCGGTCACCACCCCCTCGTCGTCGTCCCCGACGTCCCTGCCGTCCGCGTCGTCCGCACCGGACCCGCCCTCCGCGCCGTCGTCGCGGTCCGGGGCGTCGTCCTCGTTCAGGTGGAACTCGGTCTCCCGCCAGTCGTCCGGCAGCATGTGGTCCAGGACGTCGTCCACCGTCACCGCCCCCAGCAGCGCGCCCGCCTCGTCGACCACGGGCGCCGCCACCATGTCGTACGTGGCGAAGAACCCGGCGACCAGGGGCAGCGACGCCTCCGGGGCCAGTGACTGCAGGTCGTCGTCGAGGATCGAGCCGACCAGCGTGTACGGGGGGTCGCGCAGCAGCCGCTGGAAGTGGACCGTGCCCAGGTACTTGCCGGTCGGGGTCTCCTCGGGCGGACGGCACACGTAGATCTGGGCCGCGTGCGCCGGGGACAGGTCAGGGTTGCGGATGCGGGCCAGGGCGTCGGCGACGGTCGCGTCGGGCCTCAGCACGATCGGCTCGGTCGTCATCAGACCGCCCGCGGTGTGCTCCTCGTACGCCATCAGGCGCCGCATGTCGGCCGCGTCGTCGGGCCGCATCAGGTCCAGCAGCCGCTCCTTGTCCTCCTCGGGCAGCTCGGAGAGCAGGTCGGCGGCGTCGTCCGGGTCCATGGCCTCCAGGACGTGGGCGGCCCGCTCCTCCTTCAGCTTGCCGAGGATCTCCACCTGGTCGTCCTCGGGCAGCTCCTCCAGCACGTCCGCCAGGCGGTCGTCGTCCAGCGCGGCGGCCACCTCGGCGCGGCGCTTGGCGGAGAGGTGGTGCAGGACGTTGGCCAGGTCGGCGGGGCGCAGCTGCTCGAACGTGGCGAGCAGGCTCTCGGCACCCTGCCCCTGCTCCTCCAGCGAGAACCCGCTGACCGCCGACCACTCGACCGTCAGCGTCTCCCCCTTGCCCCGCCGGAACGCTCCGCCCTTCTTGCCCTTGCGGACGAACACCCGGTCGATCACCCACCCCCGGCGGGCCGGGAGCTGATGCACCGACAGGTCGAGGACGGTGACCTCCTCGCCGGTCTCCACGAGCGTCACCCTGCGGTCCAGGAGCTCGCCGAAGACGAGCCGTTCGGTGGGACGCTGCTCGAAGCGCCGGACGTTGAGCACGCCCGTGGTGATGACCTGACCGGCCTGCACGGCGGTCACCCGGTTCATGGGCAGGAAGATGCGGCGCCGGCTGGGGAGTTCGACCACCAGACCGAGCAGCCTCGGTGGTCGCCCGCCCACCCGCAGCATGACGACCAGGTCGCGCACACGCCCCACCTGGTCGCCGGCCGGATCGAAGGCGGCGACGCCGGAGATGTGGGAGACGAAGAACCGGGGGGCGCCCGCTGCCATGGCGGCGGCTCCTTTTCGTACGGGTCGGTGCTGCCGTGCGTGTGTCCTGCTGCCTGCTCTGGTCCTGCCGTACCGTCCTGACCGCCGCTGCGCCGGTTGTCCGGATGGCCCGTTCGGGCGGCTTCAGGCTAGCCCGTCCCGATCGGCGCTGCTCCCGTGGCCGGTCCGGACGGACTGCCTCCGACCGGCCGGTACGGCCCCGGTACTCTGCGGTACGCCGTTCAGGTCCCCCCAGAGAGGCAGCGCAACCTGTGACTCCGATCTCCCCGGGCCGTTCCCGCACCGCCGTGCTGGCGAGTGCGGTGTGCGTGCTGCTCGTGACCGGCATGGGGCTCACGGGATGCTCCGAGGAAGCAGACCCGAACGAGGGCACCAACGGCGTCGGCAGGCTGTCCGCCGCCGAGATCCAGAAGAGGACGCGGACGGCCGCCAGGTCCGTCGACACCGTGCGGCTGCACGGGAACGTCGTCACCAGCGGGCGCACGTACACACTCGACATGCGGCTCAAGCCCGAGGGCGGCATCGGATCGGTCACCGCCGGGGGCCAGACGTTCCGGCTGCTGAAGGTCGGCGACGAGCTCTTCCTGAAGGCCGACGCCGAGTTCTGGGGCCAGGCGGAGGGCGGAGCCGGCCGGGACGACGCGGAGGGCGGGGGAGACGGCGCCTCGGACGCGGCGGCGGCCGGGAAGCTCGCCGAGAAGTACGTGAAGGTGCCGGAGGGCGACCCGTCGTACAAGAAGTTCACCGGGTTCACGGACAAGGACGTCCTCCTCGACGGCCTGCTGACCCTGCACGGAGCCCTCGCCACGGACGGCCACCACGAGCAGGGCGGCGTCCGCACCGTCCGCATCACCGGCGACAAGGGGTCCGGCGGCACCCTGGACGTCTCCCTCGAGGGCAAGCCGTACCCGCTGCGCCTGGTGCGCGCCGGCAAGGCGGGCACCCTCACCTTCTCGGCCTGGGGCACCGACTTCGCCCTGGAGCAGCCGGCCGAGGACGAGACGCTGGACTACGGGGGCCAGCTCCCGACGTCGTAGCGGGACCCGGACGGAGCGCCGGCACGGGAGGCACCGGACGGAAGGGCCCGGCGAGGGAGCCGGTCAGCGGCGCTTCCCGCGCCGTGCCAGCAGCCGGGGCAGGCCCGCGGGGGCCGGCCGCCGGGTCGTCACCGGCGTCGGCAGCGGGGGCTCGGCCAGGGACCCCTCGGGCAGCGGTGCCGTCACCCCGGTCGGCTCCAGGCGCAGCACCCGGCACTCACGCGCCCAGCGCTCCGTCATCGCCTCGCCGTCGGGCGCGTTGAGCCGCTTGCCCTTGAGGACGGCGACCGCCGCCTCCCACTCCCCGGACCCGGACGGCAGCTCCACGACCGTCGCGGCCCAGCAGACCAGCCGGCCGCCCTTGTCCTTGCTGCGCACCGTCACCTCGGCGGGCCCGCCGTCCGCCAGCCCCGGCAGCGGCTGCTCCCCGGGGCCGTCGCCGACCAGGCACATCGCGCCCTCGTGCCATGCGTGCCACAGCGGCCGGGCCGTGCCGCCGGACCCCCGGACCCAGACGAGGCCGGACTTCTTGGTGGCCTCCTCGACGAGGGCCCGGTCGAACAGCGCACTGGTCGCACTTGTCATGGGCCCAGCCTATCCAGGGCCTCCGGGCGGGGATCCGGATCCGGAGCGGGCTCCGGATCCCGGTCCGCACCCCGGGCCCCGGGGCGGGCTCCGGGACCCCACGCGGCCCCGGCCCCGACTCCGGCTCC
>NZ_LIRG01000551.1 GCF_001419695.1 Streptomyces prasinopilosus | reverse complement strand
CGCGCCGGGTGGGGCCGTCCGGAAGACGGCCCCACCCGGCGCGTGTGGTCCCGGGCCCGCGGGACGGACGTGGCCCGGGACCAAGGCGTGCCCGGGCTCGAGGCGTGCTCGGCGTTTCGGCCACCGCCGCCGTGCGCCTGCCCCGTTGCGCGACAAGGGTCGGTGCATCCCCCACGCTCCGCCACGCCCCGCTCCCGGGGGTCAGCACACGACCGAAACACAGGTGTTCGAAATGCCGGCCGGGTCGTTGAGCACGGGACGCCAACCGCAGCGACCCGCTAGGGGGCCACCATGACCTCGGCCGGCACACAGGAACGACCGGGGCCCGGCGCGCCGGGACCCGACGGAGCTTCGGGCTCCCGCCCGGGTGCGGGCTCCCCCGCGGGTTCGGGGGGAACCCGATGACGAAGTCCGCGGAAAGGGCGAAGGCCCCCGCCGGGGGGCGTCGCGTACGGGGGTTCTTCGGCCGTGTGCGGATGGCCGAGCCCCAGGTCTCCGACGCCGAGCGGGAGCTGTTCGGCGGTCCGCTGCGCTACGACATGGGCTGGTCGGAGCACGAGCACGCCCAGCTCGACCTGACCATGCTGTCCGCCCTGCGTTCCATGCCCGGACTGGTCGGGGCGACCTTGCGGATGGCCTGGCAGGCGAACCGGCGCGCCCTGCTCGCCGTCACGGTCAGCGAGGTCGGGCAGGGGATCGCCGCGGCCGTGGGGCTGCTCGCGGTCAACGCCGTCATGCACGCGCTGCTCGGCTCCGGCACGCCGGCGGAGCGGCTGCACGCGATGCTCCCCGGCCTGGCCGTCGCCGCCGGGGCGGCCGGGGCCGGCTCGGTCCTGGCCGGGTGGTCCACCGCACGGGCCGGCCGGCTGGAACCGCTGGTCGAACGGATCGCCACGACCCAGTACCTGGCCGCCGCCGCGTCGGTGGAACTGGAGGCCATCGAGGAGCCGGAGTTCCGGCGGCTGATCGACGTCGCCCAGTACGGCGCCGCGTCCGCGCGCCGCATGATCGGCGCCTGCGTGGCCTCGCTGAACGGGGGCGTCTCCCTGATCTCCACGGCCGGAGTGCTCACCGTCCTGCATCCGGCCCTGCTGCCGATGCTGATCCTGATCGCGGCCCCGCGCGGCTGGGGCGCGATGCGGGTGGCCCAGGAACGGTACGTGTCGGTGATGAGCTGGGTCGAGCACGTACGGGCCGGCCGCCTCATCGGCAACCTGCTCACCGAACGCACCGCCGCCCAGGAGGTGCGCATCCACTCCGTCGGGCCGTTCCTGCTCGGCCGCTACGAGCGCATGGCCGAGAGCGCCGAGGCCGAGCAGGAGCGCCTGGCCTCCAGCAAGGCCGTCACGGAGTGGGCGGCCGCCGCGCTGTCCGGCGTGGCCATGGCCGCCACGTACGGAACCATGTTCTGGCTGATCATGGGCGGGCACATGAACCTGGCCGTCGCCGGCACCGCCGTCATCGCCGTCCGCTCCGGGTCGGCGAGCCTGGGCGCGCTCGTGATGAACGTGAACCAGTTGCACGAGGAATCCCTCTACGTCCGCGACCACTCCCGCTTCCTGGACGAGGCGGCGCGCCGGAACATCCCCCGCGGAGGCGGTCCCGTGCCCGCGCGGGTGGGGCAGGTCACGCTCGACCGGGTGACCTACCGCTACCCGGACCGGGCGGACCCCGCCCTGGACGAGGTGTCGCTCACGCTGCCCATGGGCTCGGTCACCGCCGTGGTCGGTGAGAACGGCTCCGGCAAGAGCACCCTGATGAAACTGCTGTCGGGCCTGCTGCTGCCGCAGGGCGGCACCGTGCGGTGGGGCGACGCCGAGGTGGCCTCCCTGGACCGCTCCCAGCTCTTCGACCGCGTCGCGCTGCTCACCCAGGACTTCCAGCGCTGGCCCGTGACGGCGGCGATGAACATCCGGATCGGCCGGCCCGCCCACGAGGCCGGCCCCGACGACCTCATGCCGTCCGTCGAGTACGCGAATGCCGGACCGGTCCTCGCGAGACTCCCCGCGGGCCTGCAGAGCCTGCTGGCCCGCGTGTTCCGCGGCGCCAGCGAACTGTCCGGCGGCGAGTGGCAGAAGATCGGCCTGGCCCGCACCCACTGGCGCAGCTCCACCGCGACGGCGGACGGCGTCCTGATCGTGGACGAGCCCACCTCCGCCCTCGATCCGCAGGCCGAGATCGCCGCCTTCGACCGCATCCGCCGGCTCGCCTCCCCGGACCTGGCCGTCGTCCTGGTCACCCACCGCATGTCCGGGGTCCGGCACGCCGACCGCATCTACGTCCTGCACCGGGGCCGGCTGGCCGAACAGGGCAGTCACCAGGAGCTGATGGCCGCCCGGGGCCGGTACGCCGCGATGTTCGACGCCCAGGCCGCCCAGTACGCCCCGGCACCCGTCGTCCCCCGCCCCGCCCCGCCCACCGTCGCGGACCCCGCGTGAGGGGGGCTTTCGGACAGGTCCCCGCATCGCTGCCCGGGCGCCATCGGCGCGGGCCCCTGGAGCCGCCCGGGGAGGCCGGGGAGGTCCTGGAGGCGACCGTGGTGCGTGAGTCCTCCGGGGGAACCGGGCTGATCGCCCGGCCCGGCGACGTCACGCTCCCGGGGACGCCGGGCGGCCGTGATCCCGCGGCGGGTGGCACGAGGAGCACCCGGGCCCGCCGGCCGTGAGATCGCCGAGCGCCTCGTACAGCGGATCCGGGAGGCAGCCGAACGGGTGAGGGGGACGTCCGGGATCCGCCGGGATTCCGCACGGTGCGCGGCGTCCCCGCGAGGGCCTGGCGAGGGCCGGTGGCGGGCTGGGGGCGGACGCGGTGGTGGCGGGCTCCGCCGAACTGATCGGCCCCCGGACCGGCGGCCCGGTCGCGGTCCGCCCGGTGGAGGCGCGACGATGGTCGGTGACGGTGGTGCCGCGGGCGGGACCCGGACCGGTGGCCGCCCTCCCGTCGTGGTCCGACCGCGTGCGTGAGGGTCCCGCGGACCCGGCGGCGGGCCGGCACCGTCTGCCGTCAGTCGTTGCCGTAGGCGAAGAGGTGAGTCGGATGACCGGACTCCGCGGGGGCGAGGGCATCCTTCGCCGCAAGCCCATCGAGCACATCGAGGAGACGGAAGCCGGTGAGGGACCCCGGCTGGAGCGGACGCTGGGACTGTGGCAGCTGACCGCGATCGGCGTGGGCGGCATCATCGGCGCGGGCATCTTCACCCTCGCCGGCACGGTGGCCAACGGCACGGCGGGGCCCGCGGTCCTGGTGTCCTTCCTCATCGCGGGCGTGGCCAGCGCGGCGGCGGCCCTGTCGTACGCCGAGTTCGCGGGCATGATCCCGAAGGCGGGTTCGGCCTACACCTACGGCTACGCGGTGCTCGGCGAGTTCGCCGGATGGTTCATCGGCTGGGACCTGCTCCTGGAGTACACGGCGATCGTGGCGGTGGTCGCGATCGGCATCTCCGGCTACTTCAGCTTCCTGATCGAGGACATGGGCGCGCAGCTGCCCGCCTGGATGCTGGGTGCGCCCGGCACCGGCGCCGGGCACAAGGTGGACCTGTTCGCGGCGCTCCTGTGCCTGCTCATCGCCTGGCTGCTGACCCTCGGCATCCGCAGCGCGGCCCGCTTCGAGACGATCGTGGTGGGGCTGAAGGTGCTGGTCGTGCTGGTGGTGATCGGGGTCGGCGTCTTCCACATCGACACCGCCAACTACCACCCGTTCTTCCCCTACGGGGTCAGCGGGGCGTTCACGGGTGCGGCGACCGTGTTCTTCGCGGTCTTCGGCTACGACGCGATGTCGACGGCGGCCGAGGAGTCCAAGGACGCGCGGCGGCACATGCCGAAGGCGATCATCTACTCGCTGGCGATCGCGATGGTGCTGTACGTGGCGGCCTGCCTGGTGCTGACCGGTATGCAGAACTACAAGGACATCGACAAGGAGAGCGGCTTCTCGACCGCCTTCCAGTCGGTGGGGCTGGACCGGCTGGCGGACGTGATCGCGGTGGGCGCGATCGTCGGCATCCTCACCGTGATGTTCACGTTCATGCTGGGGGTGACCCGGGTGTGGTTCTCCATGTCGCGGGACGGGCTGCTGCCCAAGTGGTTCGCGAAGACGCACCCCACACGGCACGTGCCGACGCGCGTGACGTGGATCGTCGGGGTGGCGTCGGCGGCCATCGCCGGCTTCCTGCCGATCTCGGAGGCGGCCGAACTGACCAACATCGGCATCCTGCTGGCGTTCGTGGTGGTGTGCACGGCGGTGATCGTGCTGCGCTACCGGCAGCCGGACCTGCCGCGCAGCTTCCGTACGCCGTGGATGCCGTTCGTGCCGGCGCTGGGTGTGGTCTTCTCGATCTGGCTGATCACGTTCCTGCAGTGGCAGACCTGGGTGCGGTTCCTCATGTGGTTCCTGCTCGGGTGCGGGATCTACTTCCTGTACTCGTACAAGCGCTCGGAGCTGGCCGGGCGCCAGTGACCCGGGGCGGAGATGCGTCGCGGGGAGGTACCGGTGCGGCGGGCCGGGGCCGGTGCCGTGTCCCCCGGTCCTGCGGTGGCGTCCGTGCTCAGAACGACGTGACGACGACGCGTGCCACCTCCGGGTCCCGGAGGGCCGCGTAGCCCGCGTCGATCTCGTCCAGGGCGATCCGGCGGGACACGAGGCCGTCGAGGTCCATGCGCCCTCGCAGGTACAGCTCGGCGTAGCGGGGGATGTCGCGGCGAGGGGTGGCCGAGCCCATGACCAGTCCCTGGATCCGCTTCTGCCGGAGGAGCAGCCGGGGCAGGGAGAGGCTCAGTTCACCCGTGCCGCCGGCGGCCAGGCCCACCACGTACACGTCCCCGCCGGGGGCGGTCATGCGCAGGGCCCGGTCGGCCGTCGCCGCCGTGCCGACGACGTCGAAGGCGTGCCGCACGCCCCCGCCGGTGAGGTCACGGACCGCCGCCACCACGTCCGTGGTCGCGGAGTTGACGACGTCGGTGGCGCCGAAGGCGCGCGCCCGCCGCAGGCGGACGTCGTGCACGTCCACCGCGACGACGCGGGAGGCGCCGGCACGTTCCGCCGCGGCGATCGTGTTCAGTCCGACACCGCCCGCTCCGATCACGGCCACGGTGTCGCCCTCCTGGATGCGGGCGGCGTTGAGGGCGGACCCGGCGCCGGTCAGCACCGCGCAGCCGAGCAGGGCGGCGGGGGCGGGCGGCAGGCGGCGGGGCACGGCGGTGAGCTGGTTCTCGTGGACGAGGGCCCGCTGGGCGAAGCCGCCCAGGCCCATCCCCTGGGTGATGCGGTGGCCGTCGCGGCTGAGCCGCGGGAGGCGGTGCCGCTCGGGGTCGCGCAGGGTGGCTCCGGGGCGGTGGCACTGGTACGGCCGGTCGTCGCGGCAGGCCGGGCAGGTGCCGCACCACTGGACGAGGCAGCCCACCACGTGGTCGCCGGGGGCGAACCCGGTGGCGTGCGGTCCGACGGCGACGACGGCACCGGCGATCTCGTGGCCCAGGACGACCGGCGGCGGATACGGCGAGGTGCTCTGCCGGGCGAGGGTGAGGTCGGTGTGGCAGAGGCCGGCCGCCCGCACCTCCACCAGCACCTCGCGGCCCACGGGTTCGGCGATGTCGATGTCCTGGACGGTGAACCCGCCGCCCGGCGTGTCCACCACCGCGGCCCTCACCGGTGTGCTCCGTCCCGGCCGGCCGCCCGCGCTCCGCTCCCGCCGGCCGGGGACGGCGTCCTCCCGCTCATGCCCGTTCGAGGACGAAGTAGTAGAAGGGGCCGTTCGCGCCGAAGCCCTTGCCGTTCATGATGCCCATGAGGGTGCGGTCGTCGACCGCCTTGAAGTGGTCCAGGACCGGCCGGCCGTCGTAGATCATGGTGGCCGTCACCTCGCCCCGGAACTCGACCATCCACAGGCCGGCTTCGCCCTTGCCCTGCTCGGTGTCGGAGTACAGGACGCCGTCCTCCCCGCGCATGATCAGCGGCTTGGCGTCGTCGGCCGCGAGGAACGTCTTGCCGTACCAGCCGGAGGCCAGCAGGCGGCGGTGGACCGGATGCCCGGTGTCGAAGCCGCTCCCCCGCCAGGTGCCGAGGATCTCCTCGACGCGGACGGTCGGCAACGCGGCCCAGATCTCGTCGAGTTCGGCGGCCGGGACGGTGGTGTCCCTGCCGCGCAGTTCGGCGAACCGGATCCGGGCCTTGTCGATGTCCGTGTCGCGGGGCGTGTCGCTGTGCATGGGTCCCTCCCGTGGGGTGGAACGAACGGGGGAAGCGGTCGTCGACCGCTCGGGGCGCGCCGTACGG
>NZ_LIRG01000550.1 GCF_001419695.1 Streptomyces prasinopilosus | reverse complement strand
CCCCGTGCGTGGTGGGGCGGGCCCCGGATCGTCCGGGCTCCGCCCCACCACGCACGGGGGGCTTCCTAGAAGAACACCGACCGTCGCTGCACCAGCAGCTTGTAGAGGGTGTGCTGGATCTGTTCCCGGACCTGGTCGGTCAGGTTGAACATCAGCATCGGGTCGTCGGCCGCCTCCGGCGGGTAGCTCTCCGTGTGGATCGGCTCGCCGAACTGGATGGTCCACTTCGTCGGCAGCGGGATCGCGCCGAGCGGGCCGAGCCACGGGAAGGTCGGCGTCAGGGGGAAGTAGGGGAACCCGAGCAGCCGCGCGACGGTCCTGGCGTTGCCGACCATCGGGTAGATCTCCTCGGCCCCGACGATCGAGCACGGAATGATCGGCGTCCGCGCGCGCAGCGCCGTGGACACGAAGCCGCCGCGGCCGAAGCGCTGCAGTTTGTAGCGGTCGGCGAAGGGCTTGCCGAGGCCCTTGAAGCCCTCCGGCATGACGCCCACCAGTTCCCCCTGCTCCAGCAGCCGTGCCGCGTCCTCGGCGCAGGCCAGGGTGTGGCCGAGCTTGCGGGCGAGTTCGTTGACCACCGGCAGCATGAACACCAGGTCCGCCGCGAGCAGGCGCAGATGCCGGCCGGCGGGGTGGTTGTCGTGGACGGCGACCTGCATCATCAGGCCGTCCAGCGGCAGCGTCCCGGAGTGGTTGGCGACGATCAGGGCGCCGCCCTCGGAGGGGATGTTCTCGACGCCCTTCACCTCGACCCGGAAGTACTTCTCGTACATCGGGCGCAGCAGGGACATCAGGACCTGGTCGGTGAGCTCCTCGTCGTAGCCGAAGTCGTCCACCGGGTAGTCCCCGGTGAGCCGGCGGCGCAGGAAGGCCAGCCCGCTCGCGATCCGCTGCTCCAGGCCGTCGGCCTCGTGCCCGGAACCGGATTCCGCACCGGGGTCGGCGCCGGCCGCGGCGGCTCCCCCGTCGCCACCCGCACGCGGCTCAGGGGATTCGCGGGACGCGCCGGCTTCACGGGGTGCCGGAGCGTCCTCCCCGACGGGCGCCCGCCCCGGCAGGGGCTGGACGTCGCCCATCGCGGCGCCTCCCGCGCCGTTGCGCCGGCTTCCCGCACCCCGGCGGCGCGACGGGCGCTGCGCGGCGCTCCCGGCGCCTCCTGCTCCCCCGCGGGAGCGGTCGTCGTCGAACGGAATGACCTTGGCGTCCGCCATCGTTGCTGCGCTCCTCAGTTGGCGCTCTGCTTCGGGGGGTGCCCGCTGCCCGTGCCCGGCAGCGGCAGCGCGGCGATCCGGTCGACGGCCCCCGCGAGGGCCTCTGGCGGAAGCAGCCCGGGGCCGCGGCTGCGCACGAAGTCCGTGAACGTTTCTGCGGTCGTGTACTTCGCCGTGAAGCCCAGCGTCTCGCGCATCTGGTCCGTGGCCACCACCCGGCCGTGCGTGAGCAGTCGGACCTGCTCGGGTGAGAAGTCCGACATCCCCAGCGTACGCACCAGGGAGCCCGCCCAGGTGACCGCCGGGAGGAGGAGGGGCACGGTCGGCCGGCCGAGCCGCCTGGAGCACTGGGACAGCAGGAGGACGCCGTCCCCGGCGATGTTGAAGGTGCCGCTGTTGAGCGTGCCGCGCCGGGGTTCGTGCGAGGCGAGGCGCAGGACGTCGATCACGTCGTCCTCGTGGACGAACTGCAGCCGCGGGTCGTAGCCGAACACGGTCGGCAGGACCGGCAGCGAGAAGTACGCGGCGAGCGGGCTGTCCGCGGCGGGGCCCAGGATGTTGGCGAACCTGAGCACGCACACGGCGACGTCCGGCCGGCGGCGCGCGAAGCCCCGCACGTAGCCCTCGACCTCGACGGCGTCCTTCGCGAAACCGCCGCTGGGCAGCGACTTGGGCGGGGTCGTCTCGGTGAAGACCGCCGGGTCGCGGGGCGCGGAACCGTAGACGTTCGTACTGGACTTCACGACCAGCCGCTTGACGGTCGGGGACTTCTGGCAGGCACCGAGCAGCTGCATCGTGCCGATGACGTTGGTCTCCTTGAGCGCCGTCCGGCTGCTGCCGCCGCCGAGCGGCGTGCCCGTGACGTCGAGGTGCACGACGGTGTCGGCACCGGCCTCGGCGAGCACCCGCGCGACGGTGGGCTGCTGGATGTCGGTCTGGACGAAGTCGGCGCCGCCGAGGTGGTGCGCGGGCCTGACCGCGTCCACCGCGACGACCCGGTCCACGTCCGGATCACGCTGGATCCTCCGGACGAAACGGCCCCCCAGGGGGCGGGCCACCCCGGTCACCAGCACGACTTTCCCCACGACAGTGCCTTCCTCTTGCCTTCGCCACGAGTCCGACCCAGGTGATGACAGTGGCCCCCCACCGATGCGGTGGGGGGCCACTGAACACGCTTCCGCGTCGTCGCTTACTTCTTGTTGCGACGCTGAACGCGCGTGCGCTTGAGCAGCTTGCGGTGCTTCTTCTTGGCCATCCGCTTGCGCCGCTTCTTGATAACAGAGCCCACGACTACCCTCGCTCACTTCTCATCACTCGGTGTTTGGGCGCCATGGGCCCACACGACCTACGAGGGGCCAGCCTACCCGCCCGAGCGCTGAGGTCGTAATCGAGGTGACCGGGGAGGCCCGCGAGTGTCCTCGTTCGGGTCTCCCCGGCCCGCCGTCAGGCCGTTTCCACCCCCACATAGCTCTCGCGGAGGTACTCGTGAACCGCTTGCTCCGGGACGCGGAAGGACCGCCCCACCCGGATCGCGGGCAGATGACCGCTGTGCACCAGGCGGTACACGGTCATCTTCGACACTCGCATCACCGAGGCGACTTCCGCCACGGTAAGGAACTGAACCTCGTTCAGAGGCCTCTCGCCAGCTGCAGCCATGACACACCTGAACCTTCCGCACTCGACGGGCACCGGCTTCCCCTTCCGGTGACTCTTCGTCGTTGCGTGCTCACTCCCCAATGTAGGGGCGGGTGATGCGAGTGGGGAAGAGGTGCACCCATCGGCGGCCTACCGTGACAGACGGGCCCGATTGAGTACGTAGCGGGTCAGCGGCAGGTAGTGGGCGGACCGCGCGCCGTCCTCGAGCGGGACGACCACCGAGAGGCTCCCCTCGGCCTCCCCCACGAACGGGGCGGGGTCGTTCACATCGGCCAGCGCGATGGCCTCGAACCCCAGCTGACCTGCTCCGCAGGCCCAGCCGTGATCTCCGATCACCAGCCCGGGGAGCGGCCCGCCGGCCTCGGCGGCCGCGGCGAGCGCGGTCCGGACGGGGAGCGGCGAGTGCGTGTGTGCGCCGGGTTCACCACCGCGGCGTTCGGGGTGTGCGCCCCGGACCAGTGCGACTCCCCGCACGTAGTCGAGGAGGTGCGTGCGTAGACCGAACCGGGTCGTTATGTCGACACAGCGACCCTGCGCGGGGGTGAGGACCTCACATCCCGCCGCCGACAGGGCGTCTGCCAGAGCTGCGTAGAAACCGAGCAGCCGGTGCGGGTGACCGGTACCGAGGAGCACGGGCGCGCCACTGCGGGCCGCGGCCGCGACCCGTCCCGCGTAGGCGTCCAGCGCGGCCAGGGTCCGCTCCGGGTCGATCACATCATGCCCGGAAACGTGACGGGGATCGGCCGAAACACCACACCTGGCCGCCATCAGCCCGATCAGTTCCCGCTGCCCCCACGCCCCTTCCGGATCGAGGCCGATCAGTGCGCGCGGGTCCCGGGCGGCGAAGAGGCGGTAGCTCCGCAGGCTCTCCTCCCTCGTGGTGGCCACGGTCCCGGACAGCCGGGCGGCCAGCAGGTGCGCCCGAAGACCGGCGGCGCCCGGAGCGTCGGGCGGCCTCCCGGGGGAACCGTCGGGCGGACTCCCGGGTGGGAGCCCGGGCGGACCGGCCGGCGGATCGGGGGACGGGGTGGCGGGAGGGTCGGTCGTGATCGGCACGGCAGCGATGGTGCGCGAGCCGGACCCGGGCCGCCCCGGGAACCCGGGAAACACCGCACGGTCGGCGTAACCGCGCGGGAACGGAGCCGCGGGAGCGGTCGTGCCGGGTCGCCTCCCCGTCCGGTACCGCCTAGGGCAGCAGCCCCCGCAGCGGGAACGCCGCGCGCCGGGTCGCCAGGACCGCCTGGTCCAGCCGGTCCGCCGGGTCGTAGCCGTCCTCCCAGGAGGCCCAGGAGACGGGCCGGCGGCCGTCGGTCATCCGCACCGGCCCCAGTTGCCGGGTCCGGGCGTACACCTCCTGCCGCCAGCCCTCGGGGATCATCGTCGCCGGGTCCACCGGCTTCCCGGCCGCGATCCCCACCAGGTGCGTCCAGGACCGCGGGACGACCTCCGCCACCGCGTATCCGCCGCCGCCCAGCGCCAGCCACCGGCCGTCGGCGTACTCGTGCGCCAGATCGTGGCACGCCACCTGGACCGCGCGCTGCGCGTCCAGCGACACCGCCAGATGGGCCAGCGGATCCTCGAAGTGCGTGTCGGCGCCGTGCTGCGTCACCAGCACCTGCGGCCGGAAGTCCGCGAGCAGTTCCGGCACCACGGCGTGGAACGCCCGGAGCCATCCCCCGTCCCCGGTCCCGGCCGGCAGGGCGACGTTGACGGCGCCGCCCCGCGCGCCGTCCGCTCCGGTCTCCTCCGGCCACCCGGTCTGCGGGAACAGGGTCCGGGGGTGCTCGTGCAGCGACACCGTGAGGACCCTCGGGTCCTCCCAGAACGCCGCCTGCACCCCGTCCCCGTGATGCACGTCGACGTCGACGT